>JBGQLF010000713.1:0-6016 GCA_041499985.1 Gemmataceae bacterium | reverse complement strand
GTGTAGTGTTTCTCGCATCGTGTCAAGTAGCTTCGCCCAGTGGAAATTGGGGAAAAACGCATAGGCCACCCGGAGCAGCCATGACCTATCGTCATGGTAGCTCCACAATTTGCTTGCAATCAAAGCAACTCACAATGACGTAGGAGGGGCCACTCGGAGAGAGCTCCCATTCACGCGGAATTAGGGACCCCGAGCGGGCATCGGAACTGTGATGGAGGGCAGACGGCTGCAACCGGATGGGCTGTGCTATCCGCGTTTCCCATTTACTAATCCGGCCCGAGCGACGCTACGGCCTCAATTATTGCGGATTCAGCGTCACCGCAGGCACATTGGTGGTATGCGCGTTTCCCGTCCGGGTGGATTTCGGCCCCCCTTACGAAACGCTTGCCGGCTAGGCGGGTTCTAATCCTTCTTCGTTAGCGGTGACGGTCGCGCAACGCCGCGTGGTGCGTACGACGGCATCGACCGAGAGAGACGTTTTCGTTGTTGAAACTGTGTCCGTAGAAGCGTCACGTACCTCACGCCTGAGCAGCGTGACGTGGTCAACTGGATGGCAGGTAAAACAACAGGTCAAGAGAGGGCGGTTTGATGCCCTGCGTGCGCAGGAAAACGCTAGTCTGTGCCGTGTGTCGCATTTCGTGAATCATGACGTGCCACAGCAGGCCATCCACAGTGAACCCCGCCAGTGCGCTCTATTCCTTGATACCTCGAAGCAGGAGCGTTTTCCCAAGGTGCCGCGGGGTTATTTCGGGTTTACCATTAGGTTGGCGCAGTCGCGGCAAGCACCTTGCGCCTCAGGATTGGACGCCTCAGGATTGGACCACACCCAGCTAGCTCATGTCTGATATGATCCGTCCGCTGGGTCGCGGAGCGTGCGCCCGGCCCGCAAGGAGTCGAACAGATGAACCGCAGGCAGTGGATGATGCTTTCAGGGGCGGCCGCTTCGTTGCGCCCGGGATCTCCCCAGGCGTCCGCCCCCTCCCCGGAGGCTCCAGTTACGCCGGATAAGATGCTGTTGAAAGACTACCGGCCAAAATCCATTTACAAAGTTCCCGCATCTAACCTCAAGAAGGCCAGATACCCGATCCTCGATGTGCATTGTCACGGCGCCCGTCCTGTCGATCAGCTTTCGGAGTGGGTCAAGACCATGGACACGGTGGGGGTGGACAAAACCATCATCTTCAGCGGCGCCAGTACGGCCGACCGGTTCGCTGAAGTCCAGAAGGCCTATGCCAAGTATCCGGACCGGTTCGAGCTGTGGTGTGGCTTCGACCTGAGTGGCCCCGACCCCGTGAAGTCGCTTGAAGAGTGTCACAAGGCGGGCGCGGTGGGAGTCGGGGAGGTCACCGACAAGGGTTGGGGATTCGTTTCCAGGTCGCCGGGCGGTGCAACGGCCGGTGGTCCGGTAAGAGGAAGTTCCCGGCCCGCCAATCCTGGTCCGCACCCGGATGACCCGCGCATGGATGCACTGTGGGACAAGTGCGCCCAGTTCGGCATGCCCGTCAACATTCACGTTTCCGATCCCATCTGGTCCTACCAGCCGATGGATGCCACCAACGACGGTCTGATGAACGGCTACACCTGGCGCATCGACGACACCGTGCCCGGCATCCTGGGCCACAACGGCCTGATCCAAAGCCTGGAGCGCACGCTCGAAAAGCACCGCAAGACGGTCTTCATCGCCTGCCACCTGGCCAACCTGGATTATGATCTCACGCGGCTGGGCGGGATGTTCGAGCGCCACCCCAATCTGTATGCGGATATCTCGGCCCGCTTCGCGGAAACAGCCTCTATCCCCCGTTTTGTGAACCAGTTCCTGCGTAAGTACCCGGACCGCGTTCTCTACGGCACGGACATGCCCTATAACCAGCGCATCTTCTCCCTCACGTTCCGGATTCTGGAGAGCGCCGACGAGCACTTCTACGATCGCGACTCGTTTTTCAACTTCGACTATCATTGGCCGCTGTACGGCATGGCCCTGCCGGATGCCGTGCTCAAGAAGATTTACCGCGACAACGCGGTAAGGGCGCTGAAGCAGGCGCGCGCCTGAGCGGCGCTTCTCGAAAGGATGACCACAATGAGCAGCGAACTGGATCGAAGAGGTTTCCTGAAGATTTCCGGCGCATCCCTGGCCGGCACGGCGTTGTCCGAAAGCGGCCTGGGGGCGCAGGCTTCCTCGGATAAGCCCGTGCGGCTGGGGTTCGTTGGTGTCGGCAATCGCGGATCCTATCATCTCGATTGTGCCCTCGGCATCGAAGGAGTCGATGTGTTAGCGGTGTGCGACGTAGACGACAAGGCGCTTTACCGGGCCAAGCGTTGGGTGGAGGCGGCGGGTCAGCCTTCGCCGCGCCTGTACGGCGACAGCAAGACCGCCTTCAAGGCGCTGTGCGAGAAAGAGACGCTGGATTGCATCATCTGCTGCACTCCCTGGGAATACCACGCGCAAATGTGCGTGGCCGCCATGAAAAACGGGAAGCACGCAGTCAGTGAAGTCCCCATCATCATCACTCTGGAGGAAGCCTGGGAGGTGGTGGAAACGCACGAGAAGACGGGCCGGTGGGCCACTCTGGGCCTGGAAGGTTTCGGCGACCTGACGCTGATGAACATGGTCCGCAAGGGCCTGCTGGGGGACGTGCTGCACGCCGAGGGCGGCTACGTGCACGATCTCCGCATGGTTAAATTCAACCCGCTCGAGGAGCCCTGGCGATTGCAGCACTCGGTTTCGCGCAATGGCAATCTGTATCCGGACCATCCCATGGCCAGGATCATGCCTCTGCTGGATGTCAACCACGGAGACCGCTTCGACACCCTCGTGTCCATGAGCACCAAGGCCGTGATGCTGAACCGGTACGCTGCGCTCAAGTACGGCGAAAAGCACCCCTACGCCACCCAGAAGATGGCCCAGGGCGACGTCAACGTGAGTCTCATCCACACCATGGGCGGCAAGATGGTGACCCTCAACTTTGACACCGAGACGCCGCATCCGCGCGAATTCTTTCGCCTGCAATGCACCAAGGGCGTGTTCCAGAGCGGCGTGAGCCTGCCGTCGGCGACACAGGCTGCCGCACTGCCCCCTGCGCAAACCGCCGCCAGGGCTCCGGGGATGTACGGACGCCGGGGTGGGATGATCTACATCGACGGCCGGAGCCCGGTGGACGATCAGTGGGAATCCGCTGAGCCCTACTACGAGGAGTACCAACACCCCTACCTGAAGGCCTACAATCCAAGGCCCCGCAAAAGCGCGCTGCGCGGGCACGGCGGCGGCGGTACGGTTACGCCGGTGAACTGGGAACGGCTGGTAGCAGCGCTGCGCGCCGGCAGGATGCCGGACTACGACGTCTACGACTCGGTCACCAGTAGCGCGATCTCACCGCTATCGGAGAAGTCGGTGGCCGGCGGCAGCGTACCGGTAGCATTCCCCGATTTCACCAAGGGGAAGTGGCAGACGGCAAAGCTGTTCGATGTAGAGTAATTCAACGCCATCCGGCGCGAACGCCCGGTGACTTCGATCGTAACCACGCGCGGAACGCGGGTTCGTTTGAAATCACATCTTTCGCATTGATCATGAATGCCTTCCGATGGGTTTTACTACGCTCTACAAGAGAGTAAAGGCGAACCATATCTCACGCAAGTGTGTCTGTGCCGTGTGTCGCATTTCGTGAACCTTTTCAGTTCGTCGTCCTTCAGGGTAGCGATGCAGGCGGACAACCGACGGCGAAACCCTGGTCGCTAAGAGGATTATCGCGAATTACCGGAACTTTACACGTGACAATTGCCTGCCATTCGATGCAACCTTCGCGCGCCACAAGAATCAAAGGGCGGGTGGCGGATGCAAATCGGAGGAGCGCCCCTGGCCGTGCATTTCCAGGTTGGCGACAAAAGCGTTCCAGTATGTCACCGAGCCCCGGCGGGTCCAGTGTGCAGGGTTGAATCCGGCGAGCCCGTACGCGGGCGGTGTCATGACCGCACCCGACGTACCATCCGGGCGGAATGCCTTGCCGTCCATGAACAGCTCGACATCGAACTTGCCCGGTCCCCACGTGAGCAACACCAGGTGTGCTAGCTTCGGTAGTTCTGAGCATGAACTCGAATTCCAGGCGGGAGCCACAGTCCGGGCGGGCGGCGCCCACATGAACGCACTAACCAAGGTGGAAGCACATGTTCGGCAGCGGCACGCGTAGAGATTTCCTGTCCCAGGCCGGGTCACTCGCGGCCGCCGGTGCCATCGCGGCTGGTCTGCCGGAACCACGGGCCACGGCCGCCACTACTAAGGGTCCGCATGACTTCGTGATCGTGGAGGGCCATCGGGACATGTGGGAGATCAGCGGCCGCACCCGCCTGCCGGGCGCCGATAACCATCTGCCGATCACCCATCACCTGGCTCCCCGGCTCATCGAAGGGGGCATCACGGTGTGCATCGCGCCGGCCGGCGGCGGCGATTCGGTTGAGGAGCGCGATGGCAGCGAGGAGATGCTCGATGGCAACTTGCGCGTGCTCGACATATACCTCACTGACATCGAGCAATCCAAGGGCTTGAGCTCCGTGATCCGTGCCAAGGCCGATCTTCCCAGCGGCCCCGTTAAGGGCAAGGTACTGTTCTTTTTCGACATGGAGGGCACCGGGGGCATCCAGACGAACTTGCCCGAACCGGTCTTCCCGGACGAGCGCAGCCTGGCGCTGGTCCGGCAGTTCTTCCGCCTGGGAGTGCGCGGCATGCAGTTGACACACAACATGCGGAACCAGGTTGGGGATGGCCGGGGGATCGATGTCAAGGGTAACCGCCTCACCCCGTTCGGGGTGGCCGTGGTGCAGGAAATGAACCGCCTTGGCATGATGGTGGGGGTTTCCCACCTGTGCACCAATGGGCTGCTGCACGCCGCCGAAATCTCGAAGACGCCGCTGGTTTCCACGCACCAGAACCTAGTGCGCTACTCCAAGAGCCGGCCGCAGGTGGAGATCACCGAGGAGGAGGCCAAGGTCATTGCCAAGACGGGCGGCATAGTTGGCATCCGCTACCACTCGAGTACCATCACTCCCTACAAGGCGCTGGCCGAGGAGGTGGAATACCTGTGCAACCTGATCGGGCCGGAACACGTCGGCATTGGCTGGTTGGGCCACGACAAGGCGAATCCGAGCGCTCACGAAATCGAAGGCCACACTACCCGGACGTACTCGGGCGTCGAGGCGCAGAGTATTTTCGAGCACTACGACAACTTCATCAAGCTGCTCTCCGAGCGCGGCCTCACCGACGAGCAGATCGGGATGGTTCTGGGCGGCAACTATCTGCGGGTCTGGCGACAGATTCTTCCGGATGTGTAAGGCAGCGGACCCTCACTCTTGTTCTGTGCCGCTGGTGTAGTGTCCAACAAATAACTGTCCTACGCCCAGATGGCCTGCCGATGCACCGGGGATCGGAACGATCTCGCAGTCCACGACCGGTGGATCATTGCCAGCAAACGCGACGCTGCGCGTGGCCATCTGCGCCGTCGACTCGAACGGGCTTCCTTGGGCCCCATCGAGTATCGCCATCATCGGGACGTCAGCATCCGGAAAGGACACGTTCACTTTGCAAGGCATCACCTGGCCGGCGGTCGTAGGACTGATATCCTACGCGTTATTCGTCATTACCCAAGACGACTTGATCTGCGCGCAGACCACCGGAGTGCTGACGGCGGGGCCGAGCAATACCTACACTCCCCTATCGGATTTATGACTCCGGATCCCACCGCGTTGGGCCAGGATCCACACTGGTCGTTGCGTGCCCTCCAAAGCTGCATTGCGGACTTGGCAATTCGCGGTCCAGATACGTTCGAGGAAGTGTCAGATCCCGCTCTGGGCGAATGGTCGGCCACTCGGAGAATCCTCCAACCGCGCGTCTTCATCACCCGTGGCCGTCGGCTTTCGGAACTTGACGCATATTTGCGCGAACCGCTGAACTGGATGTGGCTCCGTTGCGATTCCATGGCGACGTATGGCCCGTCTCTCTCAGAGTGCCAGCTCGCCCTTGTACATCATG
>JBGQLF010000712.1:0-6018 GCA_041499985.1 Gemmataceae bacterium | reverse complement strand
CGTACGGACTGTCCGGGATCATGCTGGGGGCTTCGATCGTGTTCTTCGCGTACATCGGCTTCGATTCGATCTCGACCCATTCCGAGGAAGCCCGCCGGCCGCAGCGCGATGTGCCCATCGGCATCCTGGCCTCGCTCGCCCTGTGCACGGTGCTGTATGTCGCGGTGTCGGCCATCCTCACCGGCATCGTACCCTATCCACGCATCAATCCGCGCGCGGCCGTGGCGGCGGCGTTCACGGATCTGGCTACTCGGGAATCCAGTCTGGCTCTGCGCGTGGCCGCGGTCTTGATCTCCGGGGGCGCCCTGGCTGGCATTACCAGTGTGCTCCTGGTCTCCTTTCTCAGTCAGGCGCGGATCTTCCTGGCCATGGCCCGCGACGGCCTCCTGCCCCCCGCGATCTTCGGCGTCGTGCACCCGCGTTTCCGGACGCCGCACCTGTCGACCCTGTTAACCGGCACGGTCGTCTGTGTCGTGGCCGCGTTCACGCCGATTGGGCAGCTGCAAAACCTGGTCAACATCGGTACGCTGATGGCCTTCGTGCTCGTGTGCGCCGCAGTCCTGATGCTGCGCGTGCAGCGGCCGGAGGTAGTACGCCCCTTCCGCTGTCCCGCGGTCTTTGTGCTGGCACCACTGGGCATCGTGGTCAACCTGACCATGATGCTGTTCTTGCCCCTGGAAACGTGGCTTCGCCTGGGCGTCTGGCTCGTCCTGGGTCTGGTCCTGTATGCCACCTATGGCCGCCGGCACAGTGTCCTGGCTCGGCAGATCCAGGCCGCTTGGCCAACGAAAGGGTGAATTTTGTGGCCTGGTTCAAACCTGGGTGGCACGCCCTGAGTCTTCGAAGGGCGTGGAGCTGCGGCAACCACGCCCTTCGAAGACTCAGGGCGTGCCACCCAGAATCAGGCCCTTTTGAACCAGGCCAATTTTGTCAGCGTCGCTCCTGGCTGGCTACCGCTCGGAGCGCATCTCCCGTCAGGCGATAGACCGTCCATTCGTTCATCGGCATGGCTCCCAGGGCCCGATAAAACCGCAGCGCCGGCTCGTTCCAGTTCAGCACCGACCACTCCAGCCGGCCGCAGCCCCGTTCGACCGCGAGCCGGGCCAGGGCAACCAGCAGAGCTTTGCCATGGCCCCTGCCCCGCTGCTCCGGCAAGACAAAGAGATCTTCCAGGTACAGGCCAGGCTTGCCCAGGAACGTGGAATAGTTGTGAAAAATCAGGGCAAAGCCGACGACCGTGTCCGCCTCCTCCGCCAGGAGGACCTCGGCAAACGGCCGGGAGCCGAACAGGTGCTCGCGGAGCCGTCCCTCATCGAGGACGACCTCGTGGGCCAGCCGTTCGTACTCGGCCAGGGCGCGGATCAGGCGCGCAATCGTGGGTGTGTCGGCGACAGTCGCGGGTCGGATCATGCAGGGAGCTCCGTCCTTGAAGGCGTTGGTTCCGGTAGCCGGGGAAGGATTGCCGGATCATGGGCAGCATCAAGATTCCAGGGTTCGCTCGAAGCACTTCTATCCAGAACGCAGTCTCTCGCATTGTACGCACACTGAGCTTGCTGGGAGCTGTGCGCTTCCCCATTTGTTCCCAGGAGCCGAGGCCCTCCCGGCCTGACACGGTTCGACCTTTGCGGTAACCTGCGAATCAGGCCATGCTGGAAATCCGCACCGGAGCAAGTTTTCCTGGTTCCGTTTTCCGGGCCGGTGCTCCCTCAGGACGGTCTTTTTCTACCACAGGCGTGTAAACCTTTGGACACAGTGCCAGTTAACACGGTTAAGGCTTGTTAACGGATTGTTGTCAGGTCCCACGGGCGTGCCCGCTGCCCTTGCAACCATCCCCCGTCGGCACCGTACCCTCCGAAGATCTTCAGTGCATGGAACTTGTGGCCGCGTTTTCGTTCTGGCAGGTATCGGCGGCCAGCAACCGGGAAAGTCTTTTCTGGCCTGGTCCCCCTCCCGTGGCACGAAGGTTGCTCCTCTTCAACCCGGCGCGAACAAGTCAACCGCTATTTGGCTCGAAGAGAAACAACCATGAGAAGCCCATCGCCCCTCCGCTTCCTCCTGCTGGCCCCCGTCGTCGCGCTGCTCCTGGCGGGATCGATGGCTGCGCCATCATTTGGCCAGTCGATCCCAATAATAATAACTCAGAAGGCTTTTGTCCAACATTTCGGTATCGGGCAAAGCGTCACCGACCGCACCGATGACGCCGGAACCGGGGTCATCACTCGAGATGTCCTCGCCGAGATCTCTTCCCCGCCCCGCGATCCCAATTTCCAATTCTCGGCGGCCGCCAGCGTGGGCCGTTTCGGGGCCGTCGGACTAATGGTTTTCGAGAGCTCAAACCTAAATCACACGACCGACGCGGAGGTCCAGATAAGCAACAGCGAGTTTGTCAACCTCACGCCCAACCCGCAGCATGCCATGTCACGCGTCGTTATTGACGGCGGGATGATGACATCAGTCTTCACACGACCGGGCACTGGTATTGACTATAATTACGAGCTTTATTCAACCATTATTGACCCGGTGGGAACTTTCACGCAGCATTTCTTCTCGTCCCAGGGGCAGCTAATTACGGGTATCTTCTCTCCAGGGCTGTCATTCTCGGTGTCTAGCAACTCGATGGCCACGTTCGTGGACCTTGGGGCCACGTTCCTCCCCACCGCGTTCGACACCAGCGGCAACCCCATAAGCGGGACGGTTACGATTCCGCTCTCGTTCCTAACGTTCGATCTCGGGGTCATCCCACCCGGCGGCCGGCTGGCCTTGGGTTACTTGTTCAAGTTCGAGGCGGGCACCGGTGGGGCGGCTGGGGGATTCGAGTCGGAGCTGCTGGGGCAGTTCGGCGACCCGTTCCACCTGTCGACGAACGCCGCGCTCGGGACGATCACCTTCGAGCCGGTCTCCTCCGAACCACCCGGGGTCCCCGAGCCAGCCGGCGCGATCCTGATCGCTAGCGGCGGCTTGATCCTGCTCGTCCACGCCTGGCGCCGCCGCGGGCGGAAGCGACCTGGTTCCTGCCTGTCGACGTCGCTGTCCACCGCGGGGTGACGGCAGCCGGATGCCGAAGTCCTGATCCAGTCGGCCGAGGCGCGCGCGGCTGGAGGCGAGCGGACAGCCCGGCTTGCTCGACCACCACCCCGGCCTCAACGGGCAGGACCTACCCAGAGTCCCGGCGGCGCCCACGAAACCGTGACGGACCTTTCGGAAGCCTGGCCGCTTCCAGGTGGGATTTCGGGGACAGCACCGAACGGATCCGCGCGGAGTCGTTATACGGGCGTCGGTCGAGTTCCGCTTTGTGGGGCAGGCATTCTTGCCTGCCGGCAGGCAAGAATGCCTGCCCCACAAAGCGGAACCCGATTGGCTCCACTATAGATTCCAGGGTGTGCTCGAAGCGTTCCTACCCAGACGCATTCTCTCGCATGGTACGCACGTTGGGCGTGCGGGGGGCTGTGCGCTTTCCCATTGGTTCCCAGGAACCAAGGCCCTTCGGCCTGACACGGCTCGGCCTTTGCGGTAAACTGGGAATCAGGCCATGATGGAAATTCGCATCGGAGCAAGGAATACCATGACCATTACGATCCCTCTCCCTCCCGAGACGGAAAGGAAACTGCTGGAACATGCCCGGGTCTGCGGGCAGGACGTGGCCACCTTTGTCTGTCAGCTGATCGAGAAGGAGCTTGAGGGCAGGCTGGCCCAAGATGCAGACGCAACGGAGGGCGTTCCGTCGCCCTCCTCCAGGAGTGCTACTCCCCACGCCGGCAAGACGTTTGATGAGATTCTGGAGCCCATCCGCCAAGGGTTTGCCGAGAGCGGCATGACGGAGGAGGATCTGGAACACCTCTTTGAAGAAGCGCGTGAGGAGGTCTGGCAAGAAAGGCGACGGCAAAAGGGCGGATCATGACCCAGGAAGAGAAGCCCGGAGTCGTTTTCGACTGCATGATGTATCTGCAAGCAGCAGCAAGTCCAGCGGGCCCGGCGGCGGCCTCCCTGCGGCTGCTGGAGGCGGGTAGGTTTCGCCTTTTCGTGAGCGCGGAAATTCTGCGGGAGATACGGGATGTTCTCGGCCGTCCCCGGGTACGCAGCAAAAACCCCGGGTTGACCGAAGAGCGCGTGGACGCGCTCTTCGAACTCCTTGCCGAACAGGCAGTGCTCGTGAACCAGGTGCCGGAACAGTTCTCTTACGAGCGTGATCCGAAGGACGAGCCGTATGTCAATCTGGCCCTGGCCGTCGGCGCACGCTACCTGGTGAGCCGCGACAAAGATCTCCTGGACCTGATGAACGACCAGGACTTTCGTAGTCGCTTTCCCGGCTTGACCATCCTTGACCCGGTGGCTTTTCTCCAGGAATTGTCGCGCGCAGACCAGCCCGAGCAAGGTCCCGAATCAAGTCCATGAAACGGGCCCTGAGTGCCAAGTAGTTCCCCCAAGTGTCAATCGATCCGCTCCAGAAGTCCAGACTCCTGAAACGGATCGATTCCCAGAGCGTTCGGGGAGACTGTTCGTGTCACTGAGCCGCCGCTGACCGTTGCGTGGCTGCCAGAAAGTCTACGCCGAGACGGTCGCCCGCGCGGACCACAAACTGCCGCGTTCGCTCGACCTCGCGGCCATTCTCCATCCAGCGGGCGCGCACCTCATAGGTGTAATCGTAGCCGGGTTCCAGCCCTGGCGACTCGAATTGGCGGACCAGTCCCTGTTGACTGGTCTTCGCACCGTTGAACCAGATTTCCGCGTTGCCAGGCACGCGCACGTCGACGTGGACGGTTGTGCTGGGCTGTGCGGGCAACTTCGGCGCATAGAATCCGCCAGCATTAACGGGAGGAACACTGTACCGATAGTCGGGAGGCGCGTAGCCGCCGGGATACGCAGGCCCATAATCATACGACGGCGCATAACCGCCGTAGTACCCGGGATAGTAATAACCCCCGTTGTAGCCGTAGCCGTACCCCGGGTAGCCCAGACCAAAAAAGAAACCGGAATTGTGATGGCCGCCCGAGTGGCCACCGCCATGCCCACCCGGGGACCCGCCCCCATGGGACCCGCCACCATGGGACCCGCCACCATGCCCGCCACCATGCTGGGCTGCTGCATTGCTGGGTTGGTACGCCCACAGGAACGTGACCACAGCAACCACCGCTATGCTTTTGCCTAAGAGCCCTTGCCGTAACATGACTGTATCTCCCTTCCGGTGATCTCCGAGCGGCGCGCGATCCGGACTGGTCTGCAATCTCCCAGGGCCCGATGCCTCCGCAGACTCCGTTCGCGCTTCTACGCCCTTGCTGCCCATTCGGAAATGGACTCGAGATCCACCTTCTTCATTATACGCGCAACGAGTGCCGAGGGTGAAGTATACTCGACGCGCACGATTCTGCCAGGAGCGCCGAAGTGCCAGCTTGGTGGGCCCCGAGGTCCCTTCACTTGGTGAATTTCAGGTCGTAGCGGCCTGACTCGGGTTTGGCAACGACCTCGACGGACAGGGGGGTTTTGCCAGGGTCCGTGTATTTCTGATGAACAGGAAGCGGTGTGTCATTTCCCGGCACCAAGGGCGCAATCGTGACCTTGTACCAGCCGAGCGGAGCACCTTTGTAAAGGTTTGCGGGTTCTTCCGTGTAGAGTTCGAATTCGCCCTTTCCTTGAACCCTGCCCCTGCATCCATACTTGGCGTCGTTGCCCTTGGAGGCATCGGGGTTGAACATCACAATGCCCCGATCGAGGGGTTTGCCATCGAGTGTCGCCACGCCGGAGACCGGCACGGTCTTGGGACCGCCGCAGCCGAGCGCGGCCGTCCATACCCACGCGCCGAGAAGCAGCAACAGACACCGTCGGTCTCTTGAGATGCGCATTGGAACTCTCCTGTTTTCCCTCTATGGCACCTGAGCCCGACGCGCCCGCGAGGAAAGGACTGCCCCTCGCGGGCGCGTCGGGCTCAGGGTAGGACGAAGCCCAAGCGTTACCAATCGCTGCCCGGCACGCCGCCGTCCTTGGGGTTGCAGATCATCCACCAGGTCGCGAGCGAGATCGAGG
>JBGQLF010000711.1:0-6028 GCA_041499985.1 Gemmataceae bacterium | reverse complement strand
TCCTTGGGGACGTTTCGGGGACACAGATACACAGTCCGAGCAATCGCCTGTTCGCCGGATGGCCAAACGGTGGCCTCGGGCGCTGACAACGGCCAGGTGATCTTGTGGGATAGCGCGACCCAGAAACAGCACGGGAAACAGCTCGATCTCCATGCGAGGCCCGTGACCAAGCTGGCGTTTTCTCCCGATGGCAGCCGACTGGCGACCGGCGGCTGGGATGGTCTGGTGACGGTCTGCGACGTCGCTACACGCCAGAGGCAATTGCGCCTGAAGGGACATACGCGGCCCATCACGTTCCTGGCGTTTGCCGTCGACGGCAAGACGCTGGCCTCCGGCAGTGTGGATGGGATCGTGAAGGTGTGGGATCTCACCGCTGCCACGGAGGAACGCACCCTGCACAACCCGGATACCGTGGGTATCAGCGTGGCGTATTCCCCCGATGGCACAAGGCTGGCCGCAGCAAGCCGTGACGGGGTAGCGCGGCTGTGGGATGTCCGGACCGGAGATCTGGTGGCTACGCTGCGGGGACCTTCCGGGGTCCAGGTGGGTCGGCTGGCTTTCGCGCCTGATGGGAAGATGCTGGCAACCGGTGGTACCGATTCCCAGGTGAGGTTGTGGGATGTGGCCACACGACAGGAGTTACGCATGTTGTCAGGGCGCCCCTCCACCCCCCCTGATCAGTCGGTCGGTTCCCTGGCCTTCTCTCCGGACGGGACGCTGTTGGCCGTGGGCTTTGGCTGGCCCGGCCTTACTCGTTATTTTGACTATGATCAGATCGTCAAGGTTTGGGATCTCGGGAGAGGAGACGGGACGGCTCGGGAAATCGGTACGCTGCCCGCGCACCGCAATACCATCCCTTCCCTCGCCTTTTCTCGGGACGGCAAGCTGCTGGCGACCGCCAGCCATGACCGTACGGTGAAACTTTGGCAGGTGGGAACCTGGCAGGCGGTGCGCACGCTGACCGGACCCAATGGGTTCACTGCGGTTGCCTTCTCTCCCGATGGACGCATGCTGGCCGCCGGAAGTTTCGATGGCACCATCCGGTTCTGGGAGGTCGCCAGCGGACGCGCGGGACAGACGCTGACCGGTCATGCCGACTGGGTCTGGGAGTTGGCTTTTTCTCCCGATGGCCGGACGCTGGCTTCCGGGAGCTTGGATAAGACCGTGCGCTTGTGGGATGTGCTCAGTGGACGCCAGACCCGGACTCTCCAAGGCCACACAGACGCGTTGACTGGCTTGGCCTTTTCGCCGGATGGCAACACCCTGGCCACGGGAAGTATGGACAACACCATGCGGCTGTGGGAAGCCGGCTCGCCCCAGGCGATTGCCGCGGTGCTGGCCGAAGACCAGGCCCTCGAAGCGCGCCGGAAAGTTCGCGCCGACGCCCTTCGGATCGACGAGACCAAGTTCATCCTTGACTGGCTGGTCCTGGGACCCATTTTCCTGAAGGAGAACCAGACGGGAGCGGAGGCCGTGGACCAGCAGCAAATTCCTGAGGAAGCGCGCCTCCAACCCCGGGCAGAGGACACGATCACCCTGGGCGGCAAAGAGCTGGTCTGGAAGGAGTGGAAGGAGCACCGGCCCGGCCAATACTTCATCACCCTCGGTAACGCCGTTGGGGGGAAGGCCGAACACGCCGTCGCCTATGCGGTGTGCTACCTCATCAGCCCGACCGAACGGAAAGACCTGCGCCTGAAGATCGGCAGCGACGACCAGGCCAAGGTCTATCTCAATGGCAAGCGAGTGTACACCTACCACGGAATGCGCGGTGTGTGGGGGGATGGGGATCCCGAAGAGGATACGGTCGAGAACATCACCTTACGCCAGGGGAGGAACGTGCTGGTGTGCAAGGTCGTCAATGAAGTCGATTTCTGGCGACTCTCTCTCCGCGTGGTCGATGCGGAAGGCAAGCCGGTCCCGGATACTCAAGTACGGCTGACGCCGTAACGAGGCTCCTGCTGCGAGAGGTGGTACTGTCGCAGTCGCCCTGGCGGTTTTGGGGATCCTCTTCATTCCTTTCCAGGGAGGCACGAATGCGTGCTCGATGGTTCCGACTACGAGCGTTCACGCTCATCGAGCTGCTGGTTGTGATCGCCATCATTGCCGTGCTCATCGGCCTGCTGCTGCCCGCCGTGCAGAAGGTGCGCGAGGCCGCCAACCGCCTGAGCTGCACCAACAACCTCAAGCAGCTCGGCCTGGCGGTCCACAACTTCCATGACGTCCGGGGCGGCTTTCCGCCCGCCCGCCTCCTCGACGGGTTGAGTTGGGCGGTCTACCTCCTGCCGTACATCGAGCAGGACAACCTCCACAAGGGATTTGAATACCTTAAGCCCTGGCCCGACCAGCAGACCGCCGCGCAATACGCCGCGGGCACCCTCCAGGCGCCCCTCAAGACTTACATCTGCCCCACCCGCGGGGCCAGGAACAGCACCACGGGCGATGCGGGGAGTGACATCAGCTGGTGGAAAGGCTACCTGGACCCAGCCTCGCCCTTTTACGCTCCGGGCTATCCGACCGCGACATTCAGGAGTCCTGGGAGTCGCTTTGGACCCTGTTCGGACTACGCTGGGAGCGCGAGCGATAGCGTGAACTACAATCTGAGTCAAGATCCGAGCTTAACCAGCCAGCAGGCCCTTACCCGGCCTGGGATTCCTCAGGGACAGGGGGCGATGCCGAGCTTGTGGAGAATCCAGGATCCGTGGCCTGTCAGGGTCTCCTCGATCACGGACGGCACGAGCAACACGCTGCTGATCGGCGAAAAGCACATCCGGACGGGCAATCTCGGCAAAGCGGAGACCGCGGATTATGACGGCTGCATCTTCAACGGCGACTACGGGAATAACGTGGCTCGGATAGCCGGCCCGGGCTTCCCCCTGGCCATCTCTCCGACAGACGCCACCTCGGCCGGTTTCATCTTCGGCAGCTGGCACCCAGGAGTGTGCCAGTTCGTCTTCTGCGACGCCAGCGTCCACGCGCTGAGCACCCGCATTGACACGACCAACCTCGGATTCCTGGCCAACCGGCGGGATGGCAAAGTGTATAACGGGCCGCCCTACTGACGCAGGTCCGTCCTTCTGTTCGAACCCTTCCCGGCGGCCGCAACCGCGGCCCGGCCCCGGTCGAGGGCACCGTCCAGCTCAACGGCACGCCCTTGCCCAGCATGCAAGTCGTGTTCCTGAGGACGGCAAAGGTGTCAGGAGGACGGCAAAGGTGTCAGGACGGCAAAGGTGTCAGGAACCGAAAACCCTATCGGGGACTGCAAAGGTGGCGGGAACCGGAATAAACTCTACTAAATCGGGAATCAAGCGGATTCGGTGAGGTTAGAATCGGTCAGAATCGGTGACGCTCTATCAGAAGATGGAGGGCTACCGCAACGATGAGATCGCCACGCAGCTGGGTTGCGGCTTGCGCACGGTCGAGCGCAAGCTCCAGGTGATCCGTGGTCTGTGCGAATAGGAGGTAGACGGGCAATGAATGCGGATCTGCACGCGCGCCTGCGCGCCTTGCCGGCCCACCTGCTCCACCACGTGGACGAGGTGTGTGACCGGTTCGAGGCGGCCTGGCAGACCGCCGCCGCCGCCAGCGACCGGCCGCGGATCGAGGACTACCTGGTGTCCGCCGCGGCGCCGGCGGGCCCGGCCCTGGCGCAGCAGCTGGTCCTGGTGGACATCGATCAGCGCCGCCGCCGGGGCGAGAGCCCGCGGCCGGAGGACTACCACCGGCGCTTCCCGGGCCTGGAGGCGCACTGGCTCGCCCGGGCACTGACAGCCGACGCCGCAGCCGAGGCCCCCATGAACCATCCCGTCGATCCGGCCACGGGCATCGGCCAACTCGGTCGTTTTCGCCTGCTGCGGGTGCTCGGAGTCGGGGGGTTCGGGATCGTCTACCTGGCGGAAGACCCGCTCCTCGACCGCCCCGTGGCTCTCAAGGTGCCCCGACCGGAAACCGTCCTGACACCGGAGTTGCGGCAGCGCTTCCTCCGCGAGGCGCGCGCGGCAGCGCGGCTGAACCATCCGCACATTGTCCCCGTCTTCGACACGGGAGAAGTGGGGCCCTTGTGTTACATTGTGTCCGCTTACATCGCGGGGAGCACGCTGGCTCAGTGGCTGAAGGCGCAAGCCACGCCCGTACCCGTCCGAGCGACGGCCCGACTGATCGCCACCCTGGGGGACGCCGTCCAACATGCCCACGAGCAGGGCATCCTCCACCGCGACCTCAAGCCGGCTAACATCCTGTTGGAACCGGCCGTGAGGGCCCCGTCCAACCCGGTGAACGACCTGGGGTTCCTGCCGCGGCTGACCGACTTCGGCCTGGCCCGGCTGCGCGATCACGAGCTGGCCCAGATCCCGATCCAGGGAGAGGAACTAGCTCAGCTCGGGTCTGGGCACGGGGAAGAAACGCCTCCAGGAGCCCTGCTGGGCACGCCCCAATACATGGCTCCGGAACAGGCAGATGGCCGACCGGCGGAGATCGGCCCGCACACCGATGTCTATGCCCTGGGCGTGATCCTGTACGAGCTGCTCACCGGGCGGCCTCCCTTCCTGGGTGATGCGGCCGCAGACCTCCGGAAGCAGGTACTCTGCGACAAACCGGTGCCTCCCCGCCGGTTGCGCGCGGACGTGCCGCGCGACCTGGAAATGATCTGCCTGAAGTGCTTGCAGAAGGAGCCGGGCCAACGGTATGGCAGCGCCGACAGCCTGGCACTGGACCTGCGGCGCTACTTGGCGGGCGAGCCGGTCCAGGCGCGTCCTGTCAGCAAGGCGGAGCGGTTGTGGCGCTGGTGCCGGCGCAACCCGGCCCGGGCGGCCGCGTGTGGGCTGGCGCTGGCGCTGCTGGTAGTGACCACCGCGGGCTCCGTCGCCTGGGCCACCCACGCCACCCGGCTCGCAGACGACGCCAGCCGGAACGCAAACGACGCCAGTCGGCTAGCAGGGGAGGTCCAGGTCGCCCTGGCCGAATCCGAGCGGCAGCGAGCTGAGAACCACTTGGACCGAGGCTTAACAGAGGCGGAACGCGGTGACGTCGGCCTGGGGCTGCTCTGGATGGCCCGCGGCCTGGAAACTGTCCCGCCCCAAGCCGACGACCTCGCCTGGACCATCCGGGCTAACTTGGCCAGCTGGCGGCGTCAGCTCTTCGCCCTGACGAGTTGCCTGGCACTCCCTCCGGCAGAAGCGCTAGCGTTCACTCCCGACGGTGACAGCGTCTGGATGGTGGACCGGGACCCGAAGGTGGTGCGCCGCTGGGAACTGGCCCTGGGCCAGTTCGTCGGCCTGCCCCTGGAGCATCCGGAGCAGGTCAGGGCGTTGGCTGTGAGCCCTGACGGGAAGCTAATTGCGACCGGCTGCATGGATGGGATGCGCCTGTGGGACGCGGCCACAGGCCAGCCCAAACGGAAGTACCCCGGTCAAAATGAGATTTGTGTAGTGGCCTTCGGCCCTGATAGCCGGACTGTACTGACAGGAAGACCGGAGATCGAGGATCGGCAGGCGTACACGGTCTTCCAGGTCTGGGGGGCAGCCACCGGCCAGTCCCTGGGCCAAGAGTTCCGTCAGCAGCGCAGGGCACGCGGAGTGGCGATCAGCCCGGACGGACGCACGCTGTTGACCATCATGTGGGCAGGGAAAGTCGTCCATCGCTGGGATTTGCTCACAGGCCGACCCCTGGAGCCCATTCTCCTCCACCAAGGATTCGTCAGCGCTGTGGCCTTCAGCCCGGACGGCAGGACCATCCTGATAGGAGGGGAAGACAGGGTGGCCCGGCTCTGGGAGGCGGGCACAGGTCGGCTTCAGGAAGGCCTTTACCATCGGGGGCCAGTTGCTAGCGTGGCCTTCCGCCCAGACGGGCGAACCCTTCTTACGGCGAGCCCGGGCGATGCCGTCCGGGTCTGGGAAGGGGTCGCCTCCCCGAAACCCCTTCAGATCCTAGGCCACGGGGGGAGCGTCCGCGTGCTGGCGGTCTCGGCCAACGGGAGGAAGGTCGCGACGGGCTCGGATGACCGCTACGTCCGGCTTTGGCAGATGACCTCGGG
>JBGQLF010000710.1:0-6036 GCA_041499985.1 Gemmataceae bacterium | reverse complement strand
GTGCCAGATGAATACGGGTTCGATCCTCGCCGGTCGGCCCAGTCTCGGCGCCTGGGCTCTGTACGGCCTGGGCAGTGTCAACCAAAACCTACCCGGCTTCGTGGTCATGAGCGATGCCGGCGACCCGACAGGCGGAGTGCGCAATTGGGGCACCGGCTATATGCCGACTACCTACCAGGGCACCTTCTTCCGCAACGGCCCCAACCCCATCCTGCACTTGAACCCTCCCGCCGCGGTCGATGGCCGGCAGCAGCGCAACAAGCTCGACTTGATCACCAATCTGAACGAGCATCATCGGCAAACGCGCGCGGAAGAGACGGACCTAGCCGCTCGCATCGCGTCCTACGAGTTGGCCTTCCGCATGCAGGCGACCGCTCCTGAAGCAATCGACTTGAGTCAGGAATCCGAACAAACCAGGGAGGAATATGGCCTGAACCGCAAGGAGTGTGCCGAGTTTGCCCATCGCTGTCTGCTGGCGCGGCGGCTGGTGGAACGTGGTGTGCGCTTTGTGGAAATCTATTGCGGCGGCGGCAGCCAGTGGGATGCCCACAGCGACATCGAGGGGAATCATAGCCGGATGTGCGCCCGCTGCGATCAGCCGACCGCGGCCCTGCTCCGCGACCTCAAACGGCGCGGTCTGCTCGACAGCACTTTGGTGATCTGGGGCGGCGAGTTTGGCCGCACACCGATGAGCGAGGGCAGCAGCGGGCGGGACCACAATCCTTACGGCTTCACCATGTGGCTGGCAGGCGGCGGTGTCAAGGCGGGACAGATCATCGGGAGCACCGACGAGCTGGGCCTACGTGCCGTCGACAACCGCATTCACGTTCACGATCTGCACGCAACCATTTTGCATTTGCTGGGATTCGATCATCGCAAGCTGACCTTCCTGCACAACGGCCGTGATGAGCGCCTCACCGAAAATGCCGGCCGGGTCGTCGAGGAAGTGATGGCCTGAGCGGGGTCCGGAGTGGAATGGCTGGTTGTGCGACGAAAGACCGAATGACGGCAGGGCAGGCACCACGTACCCCTTGGAATCCAGATCAACGAGTTCCCCGGACCCTGTCCCTCACGGTGCAAGGGCTCGCGAATGCGGACCGCCTTGACCGTGCGGGCGTACGTTGGGTAAGCGATGAACTTCATCAAGCGAACATGCCTGGTTGGGGTGCTCATCCTGGCAGCAGCCCTGCCAATTCGTGGGGCCGAGCCCCCTGCTGATCTGGTTGTGCTGAACGGTAAGGTGCTGACCGTGGATGCCCGCTTCACCACGGCCGAAGCGGTTGCGATCCGGGAGGGCCTCTTCGTGCTCGTGGGCTCGAACGCGGAGGCCCGGAAGCTGGTAGGGGACAAAACGCGGGTGCTCGACGCGGGGGGCAACACCGTCGTGCCCGGCCTGATCGAGAGTCACGTCCATGCGACCGGCGTGGCCCGGGCGGAGGCGGTACAGCCGTTTGTGCAACTCGGCTCGATCGCCGAAATCCAGCAATGGGTGCGCCAGAAGGCCGAGGCGATACCCGCTGGCGAGTGGATCCAGATCCCGCGCGTCGATCTGACGCGCTTGCGCGAGCGACGGCTGCCGACCCGGGCAGAACTCGACGCGGCCGCGCCCAAGCACCCGGTGGTGTTCAATTGGCAATACGCCTCGCGCCAGGTCCAGATCTTGAACACGTTTGCACTCCAGGCGGCCAAGATCACGCGGGATACCCCGGAGCCGGCGGGCGGCAAGATTGTGAAGGACAGCAACGGAGAACTGACCGGCCGCTTGGAGAACCCCGGCGCACTGACCTCCCAGTACTACCGCGCGAAGCCACCCTCTGAAGACGAGCTCTTGAAGGCCCTGGAACGGGTGTTCCACCGCTACAACGAGATCGGCATCACGAGTATTGGCGAGCGGAACACCAACGTGGAGGGCTACCGTCTCTACGAAAAGCTCAAGCAACGCGGCCACCTGACGGTGCGGGCCACGCTGACCATTGGGCTCCGCTCGGATGGGACCGTCACAGGCACGGAGAAGTTCATCCAGGCCCTCCCCTTCCGGTTCGGCGAGGGAGATGACTGGTTACGGATTGGGCCGCTGAAGATTGGGGTGGACGGTGGCATTCTCTACGGCACAGCCTATCTACGCGAGCCGTATGGCCAAGATGCTGCTCCCCTCTATGGCCTGACGGACCCGGACTACCGGGGTGCCCTGAGCCTCTCCGCGGACAAGGTCCACGCGATGATCCGGACCGGCCATCGCCTCGGCTGGCAGATGTGTTCGCACGTCACCGGCGACGCGGGTGTCGACCTGGTGCTCGATGCCGTCGAAGCCGCGGACCGCGATCGGCCGATCCGGGACCGTCGCTACACGCTCATCCACGCCTACTTCCCCAACCCCGCCGCCGTTCGCCGGGCCGCGGAGCTGGGGGTATGTGTCGATACGCAGCCGGCCTGGTACTACAAGGATGGCGACGCGCTCGCGGTCGCCCTGGGAGGATACCGCCTGAAGAACTTCATCGGCCTGGCGGACTGGCAGAGGGGTGGCGTGAAAGTCGCGCTCAACTCGGACCACATGTTCGGCCTCGACCCCAACCGATCGCTCAACCCATACAATCCATTTCTCACCATCTACACGGCGGTTACGCGCAAAACCGAGACCGGCTTGGTAGTTGGCCCGGAGCAAAAGGTCTCACGTGAGGACGCCTTGCGTATGATGACCGCCGATGCCGCCTACCTGAGCTTCGACGAAAAGCGCAAGGGATCCATCGAGGTCGGAAAACTAGGCGATCTGGCCGTGCTTTCCGAGGACTTCTTGACCTGCGACGCCGAGCGGATTAAGGACATCCGGGTCCGGGCGACGGTGCTGAGTGGCAAGGTTGTCCATGAGGACAAGACGAAAGCGGAACGGTAAGGCGTGCTTCGCCTGGGGTTGCTGCCGTGTTTTCGTTACAATGGACTCGGCTCGCATTCAGTGGCGGCTTCGGAGGCCAGAGACGTGACTACCGCAATCACCGTAGAACCTCTTGTTGTCCCTCCATCGCTAACAGATGGAAAGGATATCTTTTACGAGGTTGTCAACGGCCAACGAGTGGAGTTGCTGCCGATGAGTGCGCGCGAGGCGGTTCTGGCATCATGGCTGGCTCAGCTGCTTGGACCCTTTACTTTCACTCACAAGTTGGGGAGAGTGGTAGTTGAAACCCTCTTTACTCTCGACCCCAACTCAGGCTTGGACCGGCGGCCGGACGTGGCCTTCGTTTCTTCCGAGCGCTGGCCGCTGCGCCGTCCGGTACCAACCACCAATGCCTGGGAGGTCGTACCGAATCTGGCGGTTGAAGTGGTGAGCAAATCGAACCTGGCCTGGGAACTCGTGGCCAAAATACGCGAGTACTTCACGGCGGGCGTGCAGCTGGTGTGGGTAATCTATCCCACAGAAGGCCAGGTTTACATTTACGAATCTCCGACGCGCATTCGCGTATTGCAAGGCTCTGATGAGCTGAAGGCGGAGCCGCTGGTGCCAGGCTTCCGTCTCCCGGTGTCCATCTTGTTCGAGGAAGAAACCGCAGTCGAGTGAGACGTCCTTCTAGGTCCCTTCCGGCACCAATTCTGCCGCCGTCCGACCGCCCCCGCGTGGCTTGAAGAAATAAGCTCTCATGTAAAACATCGTGGCAATACCGAGCACTACGATCAGTGACCCCGCATACTTGAACCAGAGGCCCGGATCGTAGGCGACCGTCAAGCCTGACTGGCTCACCGGCGTTCCGTCCTCGTCATAGCCCAGAAACTTGTAGTCCGACTGGAAGATTTTGTAGGGTCCCGAGCAGAGAGGATGGTTCATCCAGATGTGGTGTTCCTCGGTCTTTTTAGGTCCTTTCGCCGGCTCAGAGGTCAAAACGACATCGCTGCTGAAGCTGGCCGCCCGCTCGGTACCGGGATCGTGTACCTGTTGGGCCCGTTTGAGAGTCAGCTCGAAGTTCATGGCTTCGCTGGCCAGATCGTAACGGACGAAGAACCATTCGCCCCCAACCTTCACCTTCTCCGGCGTCAGCTCTCCGAGCCGGAGCCAGAGTTCCTCCGTTTGACCCTGGTGCGTCAGCGTGCAGCGGAGGCCCGCCACGAGGTCCTTGCGCTGCACTCCCGCAGCGATCTCCCGGGGAAGGATCCGGCGTCGCGGCACCGCCCGGGCCAGGTGCTCGACAAGGCGAAACTGAAACCCCATCACCTTCCAGCAGGGATACGTGGTCGCGTAGTCGCTGGGGTCGATCGCTCGGCCTTTATCCTGTAAGCCGTCGCGCCCAAAGACGCGGTAATACAGCTTGCCATCCGGCGTTTGCAAGAGTTGGAGGTTGCCGGTCAATTGCGCATTGCCCCAGCGAAAATCGGGGTAATGGTACCACACCACACAGGGCAGTTGCGTTCCCCGGGCTTCGAGCACTTCCGCCAGCAGCTGGGGCAACCGGGCGCAGGCGAGACCTTCCGTCTTGCCTTCCGGCCCCGTCACTTCGAACTTGACGGCGGGATACTTTGTCGAGGCTCCGTGCGCTGCATAGAGATCGTCCATGCACTCCTTGATCCACAGCGTCCGGCCAGTTCCCTCCAGGGGGATAGCGCTGCCCAGGTGCTCGCGATCCACTGGAATGCGAAACGTGCGCCGGTCGAGCACGACAACGAGCTGCCCTTGCTTGCCCATCTGCTCCGGGGAGGGCGGATCAAGAAATTCCGGCAAGAGCACCGGGTCGGGAAGGAGCATCAGCTCGACGAGGGCATTGCCCGAGGGCAGCTTGTACTCGCCGTGGGGCACTGCCACAACCCAGCGTTCCGGCAGGCTGCCTACCTTGGGAGATTGCAGTTCGATCCGCACGGCTGCGATACCTTCCACGCCGGGCGGCGCCGGACTATAGGGTATCGATTCGGTGTGCGCATAAAAGTTCTGCACCGTCAAAGTGGTCTGTCCATCCAGCGCCTGCGTGAAGCCTAGCCATGGCACCGCCAATCGGTGCAGGGCGCGCAAGGTCCAGGGCAGCTCGGGTTGGACGTGCTGATCGTGGTGCCAGGTAAAGGGTCCCGGATTGAGGGACAACCGCTTCGGTCCCTGGAGCAGTTCGTGACTTTCCTTTCCACCGGCCAGCGCCCGTCCCAGCGCCTGAGCCTGTTGCTCGTCGAGAACAATGTCCTTGTTTTTGCGCGCTTGCCAGATTTCAATCGTATGCTGATCCGTCAAGAAGATGGTATGCGAGCGATTGGGACCCATCTGGGCTTGGAGCGGTGCGTGGGGCGTATCGGTCAGGACCATCTGCCCCTCGGTGCCGGCCAGTGTCGTCAACAGGCCGCCGAACAGGAGGACCAACAGACCGCTGTGCGTGATGAGAAAGCCGATCTGGTGCTTCTTCCAGGGGTGTTTTTTGAGAGCGGCGCAAAGAACATTGCCGGCGAGCAAGACCAGGAGCAGGCTAAACCACCAAGTGCGATATACCAACTCATGAGCGATCCGCGTACTGTAACGCGACTCGAGCAGCGTGGCACCAGTCAAGCAGAGCGTGAACAGACTGAGTAGGACGATGGCCAACTGAAGCGAGGCGAACACACGGAACCCGCGGGCCAGGAAGCGGCCGAGGGGCGCTTCTCGAAACGCCGGTACCGACGGACGGTTTGCCGGACGGACGACGACCTGGAGCCTGCCGAGGCCTGGTGTGGTGCCCGGATCGACGCGGGCCGGTGCCGTAGCTGGAGACTTCGCGGAGGGCCTGGTGGGGCGGGACAATTTGCGGGCCATGGCTCACCATCCAAGAATAGGCTTGGGAACGCGGAGGCGCCGGTGGGAAGGACCGTGTTGACGGTGCCAGACGAAGGGGGTCGATCGAGGGGAGGCGCACTCTCTGTACCAGCGCAGAGCGGCTGTACAGCTTGCCGTGTCCTCACGGATACACCAAATCTGCTCGCGTGAAAAGAGCAATGTCACCTGCGCGGGCTGGGCGAGACGGCGAGCGAGTGTTGTCCCGTCATCCGCACAGGCAGCCGATGTACGTCCCCTGGAGTAGCGGTCGTACGCGGACCTCGGCC
>JBGQLF010000709.1:0-6041 GCA_041499985.1 Gemmataceae bacterium | reverse complement strand
CGGAACGCCCCGGATTTCGACCTCTGCTCCTGGAGCAATCCCTGCTTGAGCGGCTCGTGGTCCTCGTCGGCCCAGGGCGCCTCGACGAGCCAGAGATAGGGGTTGCCGTCCCGCTGAAGGCTGGCCAGGACCGGCACGGCCTGGTCGTCCTCGATCAATTCGTACTCGTTCGCCTGGTAGGGGTAACCCAGGGCCTCGGCCAGCTTGACGTTGATGGGGTGCGTCTCGGCGTAGCGGTCCTCGACCGTGGCCGTGGCGGCGGCCCGTGCCTTGGCCTTGAAATATTCTTCCGAGCATCGGGACAGCGCCTTGTGGGGCGGCGTCCGGTTCTCCTGGTCCTCGGCCTGTTCCCAGCGAGACAACAGCCCCTTGAGATCGCCCTCCAGCAGCGCATCGAGGTAGTGGTGCGAGTAGAACTCGTTGACGTTGCCGATGCCAGTCAGATCAAGCGCCACGGGCGACCTCATTACTCTCCGACGAACACGGCGGCCAGCTTCAGGTACGGCGCACCGACCACCGTGAAGGTGTCGGTCAGCCACCGCTCCCGCTGCTGCTTGCGATCCTCGACGCTCTTCTTGCGGCCTTGGAGCCGTTCCTGCAAGTTGCGGGGAATCACGCCCTTGTAAGCGGCAAGGTAGTGCGTGCGATCCTTGGCGATCTGCTGCATGCTGCGGCCCAGCCACACCTCGAACCGCTCCCGGTCCTCATCGACTCGCTTCCGCAAGCGTTCCAATCGGACCTCTCCGTGGAGTCGCATGTGCCGCTTTGCCTCCTCGACGGCATCGATCAGCTTGCTCTTGGCCACGCCGACGAGCTTCGACTCCTGGCCGGTATTCGCCAGTCCTTGCTCGAAACCCGTCTCAGCCAGCAACTTGTCGAACGGGCCGACCGCCAGCGGCTGGCCTGGCCGCAGGTGGACGGCGAACCACTCGACGACCACGGGTTGGCTGCGCTTGTTGGACAGGACGCCCTGGAACAGGTAGGCGGCCCTTCCCTTGCCGAGCTTCGGGGCCATGACCAGCGGCGCCTCGTGCCGCTGGAACCGGCACATGACCTTGTCAAGGAGCCACTGCATGACCGGGTGCAGTTCCCAGAGCAACTGGTCCTTCGGCCAGGACGACTCGCCCTCCTTGGACCGCTTGCGGGCGTCGGCAATCGCATGCTGAACCCGGCCCCGGTCGGTGGTGAGCAAGAACTCCCGGCCCTTCGGTAGCGATTCCCGGGGCAGGTACTGACAACGGTGCCAGAGGTCGTCGGGCGCCGTGAAGGTCAGTGACGGCAAGGTGGGGTGGAAGTCCGGAAGCGAGAAGTCCGGCTCGGCCGCCTTGATTTCGTCAAACGCCGCCTTCACGAAGACCAGATCGTCAGCGTACAGGGTGGCCATCTGGCCTCGACAGTCTTCGGCCGGCGGCACCGCCTCGCTGCCCAGCAGCAAGTCGAGGAAGCCCTGGTCCTCGGGTTGATCGGGGAGGATTTGCTCGGGCTTCTGGCCGGCGGATAGGCCCGCCTCGACGTGGTCCTCCTCCTGGCGAGAGTCGTACAGCCGCAGGATCGTGGCCGCATCGCCCAGGTTCTTGTGGGCCGTATGTTCTTTCTCGATCAACCGCATCAGGATCGTCAGGTCGTCCTTGATGTCCTGGGCCGCCCCTGTGGTGACGAGATAGATGAGGTGCGGCGTGTTCTCCTGGCCGTAACGGTCGATGCGGCCGTTCCGCTGCTCCAGTGTGATCAGCGACCACGGGATGTCGAAGTGGACGAGGTGGTTGCAGAAGAAGTGCAGGTTGACGCCTTCCGACGCCACGTCCGTGGCAAGCAGGATGCGAACGGGCGAATCCTGTTTGCCGAAGTCCTCCACGATCTGCATCTGTTCGGTGTCAGGTAGGCCGGCGTGGAAGAGACGCACGGCCGCCTTGCCCTTGTCCTTGTCGTCCTCGTCCGTCCTGACGCCGTACTTGGCCTTGAGGAAGTCCCGGATGACCTCCAGCGTGCGGATTCGCTCTGAGAAGACGATGACCCGTCGCTCGGACTTGCCGGTCCAGCCGATGGAGTCGAGGTAGACCCCCAGTTGCTTCAGCTTCGAGAACTCGCCGCCGACCACGATCTCAAGCTGGTCCTTGAACATGCCGAGGACTTGCTGGTCGCTTTCCAGGTCACGTCGCAGCGCCGGCGAGGTCTTGGCATCAGCCAGCCGCCGGGCGATGGAGTCCAGCCGGTTCTGGACCGTTTCCAGGCAGGCGTGCGGGCTGGAGAGGAACGCCTTGAGCAGCGTTGTGGAGAAGAGGATGTCCCTGTCCTGACCAGGGCTCTTGCGGTTGAGCGTGTGGAACTTCAGCCCCTTGATGCGGGTGAGGATCTTCTCCTCAGCGGTGCTGGCCTGGACGGTGCGCGCCTCGGTGTTGCGCTCCTTGAAGTGCTGGCCGACCTCGTCCTCGATGTCCTTCTTGAAGCGGCGGACGAACAGGCCCTTGATTTCGTCCTTGGTGTAATCGCTCGGGTTCGCCACGGCCGTGGGTTCGAGCATGTTCATCAGGTTGGCGAAGCCCTCGGGCTTGCCGTTGTGGGGCGTGGCACTGGTCAGGATCAGGGAGTCGCAGGTCCGGGCCAGCAGGGACGCCAGCCGCCCCCGCTGGGCGTCGGCGTTGGCGACGTGGTGGCACTCGTCGATACAGATCACGGACCAGTGACACTGCTCCAGGTAGGTGCGGTAGCGGCCGTCGTTCTTGAGTGTATCGATGGAGATGATGGCCCGGTTGAAGTAGTAAAACGGATTCTTGTTCGCTGGGATCTTGGCCCGGACCCGTTGCAGTCCCTCCGTGTCGAGCCGGACCAGGGGGATGCAGAAGCGGGTCCAGAGTTCCTGCTGAAACTGAGCCAGGATGGACTTCAGCGCTACGACGAGAATCCGTTCACCCCGGCCCCGCTTGATGAGTTCCGTTAACAAGATCCCGACTTCCAGCGTTTTGCCGATTCCCACGCTGTCGAAGATCCCGATGGCCGGTCGGAGCGCCATCAGGGCTCGGTGAGCCGGGACAAGCTGATATCGGGCAAAGTTCAGTGCCGCCTGGTGGCCAAGGTAGATCTTATCGTCGGCGGGCGGGGTGCGGCGGAGGAGGCTTTCGAGGTAGAGCCGGCTGCGGCGATACTGGGGACTGGTGTCGGCCACCAGTTCCGTATCCTCGGGCCGCATTTCCTTGAGGCCGTCCAGGGTTGTCAGGAAAGCCCGTTCCTGATTGCGGACCAGTTCGGACATGCCAACAACCCGAGCAGCGTACCCGCCAGTAGCTACTGGCACGGACGAACGGACAAGCCACTCTTCGTCACGTACGACGACCCGCGCACCGGGGGCCAGGACAGCATCAGTATTCACCTCTGCTCCCTTTGTTCCGGTTTTGGGTAAGCAGCGATTGGTTCTTCCGCTGAGCTTCTACCTGTTCCAGTTTTCGACTGGGAAAGAAGTATAGAATAGAAAAGGTCGGGAGCAAAGCAGATTTGCAGTTGCTGCTCAAGTGTAAACTAGGCAAACTCGTTTCCCCTATCCAGATCAACACCGATGACGTTGTGACCTGAGAGAGTTGGCGGCAATGAGGCCATGCTGGCGCGACAAAAACGCCCCCGGCAGCCGGGTGGCACGCCAGGGGCTAGCAAATCTTCGGCCCTTTAAGGTCAATGCTTGGCCTTTGTGTTGTCTACACCGCTCGCTGCCGCGTTCTTAGCCGGCAGGCCGGTTGCGGCCTTGCCGGGGGCGGCCGCGGCTTTCCTGCGCAACATTTCCACAGCCTGGAGGAAGTCCCGGGACCGCAAGCTGCCCACCGAGCGCACGCTGAAGTGCTTGAGGAAGCGCTCCACGTTGGCGCCGGTGGTCCGGAGTAGCTCGACCAGCTGCCGCTCCTCGGCCTCGCTGATACGGGCATCCTCCGCGGCCACTTCGTCCGCCAGATCATGCGCGTGAATGACCGGCTCCGGCTGGTTCTTGGCGGCATTGGTAGTAATGGCCTTTGGCATGGCCCAGCTGGGCAACTGCGGCGTTTCGAGGAACCGCCGCTTGCTGGCATCGTAGGCCGCCCAGGTCTTCGGGATGCGGCACAAGTACCGGCCAACGCCCCAGGCCCGCGCGGCCCGTTTGAAGCTGTCGGACACGCCGGCCTTGGTGCCGTTCTCTTCACCCTTGCCGCATTGGCCTACGTCGCAGCGTTCGTGCCAGGTGCCGTCGATGAACAGGCGCAGGCAGCAGAGCACGACACCGCCTTCCAGGAATTCGTAGCGGGCCTCCCAGTCAGCACCACAGACGGTATCAAGGCGTTCTTGGATCGCGGAGGCGTTGACGAAGGGCAAGGCCATCGCCTTGTTGCCGGTCGTGGGGCCGGGCTTCCATTGCACCTGATCGGCTGGAAAGGGCGCGGCCAGCGCGGAGAGGATCGAGGTCGGGTTCATTGGCCACCGCCTTTCACGTAGGCCACGATGGTCAGCCCGGCGACCTCGCGGCCGTAGTCCGTCTCCGCCAGCACCTGCGCTGCCCGCTGCACGGCGTTGCGGCGGTCGATGAAGGGACCGACCAGCATGCGCCCCCCGCAGCCGTTGCGGTAGAAATGCTCGATCCAGAATTCGACCACGCCGCTGTGGTAGCCGAGAGATTCGGCCGCGGAGATGAAGCGAGGGGCCGCTTCCGCTTGGTCTAGCCGCTTGGGACGATGGTTCGGTACGATGCTCACGATTCGATCCTCCTATCAGGGTCGGGTCCACGGGCCCGGGTGCTTGCAACACCGCGGGCCCAACTTTTCAGAAACGCCGCTTGCAAATATACTCTCATTCGCGTATAGTTCAAGAGGCTACACGCGGATTCTTCGCTTTTTTCTTCGGGGATCCATGAGTGCCGCTACCTTGACCGGCGACCGTCCCTACTGAGAGAATGGCGCGTGCGTTATTCCGCGTACGTTCTCTGAGGACGGATGGCTCATGAGCTTTGGAAACAACCTACAAGCCCTGCGGGAAGCGGCTGGCTTGTCGCAATCCGAGTTAGCGGAGAAGTCGGGCATTTCCGTGAAAACGATCCAGAATTGGGAAATCGACCGGAATAGCCCCCGCATGGACGCATTGGTCCGGCTGGCTCATGCCCTGGGCACGACACTCGACATGTTGGTCATTCATCGACACAAAGGGCAAGCCAAGACGAAAAGACGCCGTGGGCGCCCGCGCAAGGAGAAATGAACTCGCGGCCTCGGCTTTCATAACCATTGCCGTGTACGGTGCGGTGTCTGACCTGGAAGCCGCCCCGCGCCGCCACGGCGCTTCCAGAAAGGACGGTTGCCATGAGCACGGCGTGGATCTTTCAGAAGCCGGAACACGTGCGCGACCTGGGCGAGGACAAGGCCCCGCACTACGTCGGTTGGTATGAGCCGGATGGCCGGCGTCGCCACAAGTGCTGCGGCCCGGGCTTCCAGGGCAAGAAAATCGCCGAGCGGCTCAAGCGGAAGCTGGACGCCGAGTTGATGACCGGTACGTACCAGATGCACACGCAAAAGCTCTGGCCGGATTTCCGCCAGGAGTATGAGAGGCGAATCCTGCCCGGGTTGGCGATTCGCAGCCGTGCTGAGGTGCTGACCTCGCTGGATCATTTTGAGCGGATCGTGAAGCCGGTCCGCGTGTTCGCCCTCTCCACGGCACACGTGGACGAATTCGTGGCCGCTCGACGGCAGGAGCCAGGCAAGAAACGGGGAGACCTCGTATCACCAGCCACGGTCAACAAGGACCTGCGGCATCTCAAAGCGGCCTTGCACGAGGCCAAAGAGTGGGGCTACCTCCCTCAGCTGCCCAGGTTCCGCATGGAGAAGGTGCCAAAGACGCTGCCGACCTATGTAACCGGCGATCACTTCACGGCACTCTACTGGGCCTGCGACCAGGCGGGCATGCCGAAGGGCCAGCCCTACACGGCCGCGGAGTGGTGGCGCGGCTTGATCGTCACGGGTTACATGACCGGCTGGCGCATCTCCGATATGCTTGGGCTGCGCCGCGAGGACTTGGACTTGAAAGTCGGAACCGCCATT
>JBGQLF010000708.1:0-6045 GCA_041499985.1 Gemmataceae bacterium | reverse complement strand
GGGCGGTGAAGTCGAACGGCCCGCGGCGGCCATTAGTCGATCGATCATGGCGGTGACGTGCGCGGTGTTTGTGGGACTGTGCGTGAAGTCGTTCATCAATGCCCGGCGAGCACGCCAGCGGGCTGCGGCAGGAACCGTGACGGAACCGTTGCCTTGACGGGCAAGCCCCCAAGGGAATCCTTTTCCGGCATGGTCCTTCAAACTGTGGCACGGTGCTACGCTTTCAAGGCACGTAGAGTCGGCCGGCGCCGCGCAAGGTCTCCATCCGCATCAAAAAGTCGAGCAGCCTATCGATGACGCGCTCGGCGTAATCGCGGCTGCGCCCGAGCTGTGGAACATTCGCGATGGTTACCACCGGCAAGCTGACGACCGTGTTGCGCAAACGGATGGTCGATTCCAAGGAATGGGAATCATCCGCGTTGCGGTTATCCGTAATCAGCACCAGCTCTCTTTCTTGGCAGGTTTCCCATACGCGCGAATCTGGAGAATCATGGGCCAGCCCCACGTCCGAAAAGTGGAAGTACCGCACGTGCAGATCGTCCCAGAACAGCTTCCAGGGACCCGCCTGCATCACCGTCACCAGCAAGTCGACCTGCCCCTGAATGTTGACATCGGCGAGGATACCTTTCACTCAGCCTCCCCGTCGGCTTTGGCCGGGCGCAACTTTTCGATAGTAGCCAGGCGCTCCGCCCGGGCCTCGGCGGCAATCTTTTCAACCCAGGGTGGGTTCTTCCGTTGGGCACTACGTTCACGAATAAGACGGTCCTGCTCATCCAATTCCTCTTGGTGTTCCCGGTAATAATGCTCGACAACAGCGATTTCTTCGTGGGAAAGTGTGGGAATCCAGCGAATGATTTCGTCGCAGGAACAGCCTTCCTGGAAATAGGGCACGAGATCCTGCACGGTGACACGGCTGGTTGAAAGCTGCAAGCCGCGACCGCGATCGACAATCTGGATAGCGGTTTTCATGGCATCTTCCCTCTAGCTTCGATAGCGGTCATTGTAACCCAATTACCTGGGCTCGCCCAAGCGAACAAGACCTCCGAAGACCCGATGGCGCGCCCCTTCGTGTTTTTTTGTCTGGCGTGCACGCCCAGGTCTTTGCAGAATACAATACATGGATAGTTGGTTCGCTATTAGAAGGGTTGCCGCCATGATGATCTTCCGTTCCCGCGTCTGGGCGTGGTTGCTTCCGCTGGCCCTGGTCTCGCCCGCACTGGCGCAGCAAGCGCCGGCCAAGCCGACCGAGAACAAGCTGCCGTTGACCGGCCTGTCTCCGTCCAAGGTCTTTCCCGATTTGTGTCTCCTCAAATACCGCGTCAGCACCACTTCGCCCGAGTGCCAGGCGTTCTTCGATCAGGGCCTGGGGTTTTTCTATTCCTACGTCTGGATGGAAGCGGCCCGCTCCTTCGAGACGGCCACGCAGCATGACCCCGAGTGTGCGCTGGCCTGGTGGGGCCTAAGCCGGTCTCTCGAACGCTGGGGCAAGGGCGATGCCAACAAGGCCCTGCTCAAGGCCGACGAGCTCAAGCATCGCACCAACTATCCGGAACAGCAGCTGATCCTGGCGCGCATGCAAGAGAAAGGTCTGGCTCCCGGCGTCGGCGGTCCGGAGGCGCGCAAGCAGGTCGCCGTCGCGACTCTCGACAAGCTGCTGGCCGTGCATGACGACGATGAGGAGGCCTGGTACTACCGGGCGCAGCTGGCCGGCGGCGCGGGCTTGTTTGGCGGGCAGGCGTCCTCGGTGCCGTTCTACAAGGCGCTATTGCACGTCAACCCGCTCCACGCCGGTGCCAATCACGAGTTGCTCCATTTTTACGAGAAATTCCAGCGCCCCGCCCTGGGTTGGATCTACGCCGAGAACTACATCAAGTCGTCGCCAGGCATTCCGCACCCGTTCCACATGCAGGCTCACCTGGCAACGCGCCTGGGCCGTTGGGACAAAACTAGCGACCGGTCGGCCCGTGCCGTCGAGCTGGAGCGAGCCTATCATAAGACGCTCAACGTCGCCCCCAAGGAAGACAGCCAATTCTCGCATCACATGGAGATTTTGACTGTCTCGCTCATCCACGATGGCCGATTCCGCGAAGCTCGGGCCCTGAAGGAAGAAGCCTGGGGTTATGGCCATCGCACCTGGTTGCCGTGGTTCCGGCTCCATCTGGCCGAGCGCGACTGGGCCGAGGCGCTCAAGGTTGCCGATCACTACCGCAAGACAGACAAGGTCACGGCTTGTTACCTGGCGGCGTTGGTGTATCTCAAGCAAGGCGACGTGGCACGGGCGGCTCCAGAAGTCGAAGCGCTGCGGCAAGTGTATCAGCAGCGCAAGGACGACCGCCAGCTGGAATACCGCGTCTGGGAAGCCCAGGGGCTCTTGCTCTGCCAGCTCGGTGCGGCGGACACGGGATTGAAGCTCCTGGCCAAGTCGGTAGACCGCTCGAAGAATGACTACTCTCACCATGCCTGGGGCAACGGCGCTTATTACATGGAAACGTGGGGTACTGCGGCATTGCAGGCGGGCAAGACCGACATTGCCGAGGAAGCCTTCCTGGAAGCATTGGCGCACGATCCGGGCAGCGTGCGCGGCGCACTCGGCTTGCAAGTGCTCTGCGAACGCAAGGGGCGCACGGAGGAGGCCGCCCAGTACGCCGCGCTCGCTCGGCGCTGCTGGCGCCGGGCCGAGGTGCAGGTCTTGGACGCCGAGCTGGCTGGGCTACGCCAAGAGTATCCCGCTCGGACGCAGAGCGCGCAGCGCGCCGACAGCAAGACGGACGCAACACGAGGTTTGACGGAAACGCAACCGGAGATTCGTCGATGATCGGCAGAGCATGTCCTCTTTTCGTGAGTCTGCTACTCGTGCTCGGTGGCGGTGTCCGCGCAGCCGCGGAGTCCTCGCCGTCGGGATTGCAGCCCGGTCAACGGCCTGGTCCGTATGCCGCCGTGATCTCCACGGGACCGCAGCGTGGCCAATCCTATTGCTACATTTGCGAGACCGGCGAACACCCGGCCGTCGTGGTCTTCGCTCGTTCCTTGAGTGAACCCCTCGGCGAGTTGGTGCGACACTTCGACAAGGCGGTCGCCGAGCACAAGGCGGCAAATCTCCGCGCCTGGGTGACGTTTCTCAGTGAGGATCAGCCGAGCCTGGATGCCCAGTTGGTGCACTGGAGCCAGAAGCACGCGTTGCGTAGCATTGCACTGGGCGTATTCGAAGATAACGGTGGTCCCCCGAGCTATCGACTGTCCCGGGACGTCGATGTGACCGTGCTGCTGTTTGTCAAGCAGAAGGTCGTCGCCAACTTCACCTTCCGCAGCGGCGAGCTAACCGCTGCCAGGATCGCGGAGGTGGGTAAGGCGCTAGCGCGGATGGTGCCGGAAAAGAAGTGAAGTAGTCAGTAGTCAGTAGTCAGTAGCAGGTAGAAGACGCCCTTCCGCTACTGACTACTGACTACTGAAATAGTTACGGTTTGCTGAATACACTGTCATCAAGCTTGTCCAGCAGCTGGATGTCCTCCACGTCGGCTTCCACAAAGAGCTTGCCTTCGCGTTTCACGGTGATCTTGTGAGGGCGCTGGATGCCCTCGACTGACTTGTAATCGCTGAACACGGTCTCCTGAGCGACTTCCTGGCCGGACTGCATGTCTCGAACCTGCCCTTCGGCCTTGAGCAGTAGCCCCTTCTCCTTGTCGAAATACAGGTTGATATCGCGATGGCTCTTGTGGGATACTCGGATGCCGACGGCGGGACGGTCCCCGACCTTGGCGTCGCCCACGACGGACAACTGGAACTCGGGACTCTTGAGGGGCAAGAGCGTGGTGATCCAGTTGGCGTACACTTCCTGGCGCGCGGTCGCGAACTGGTCCTTGTCCATCTCCTCCGTGGTCTCCATCATCCGGATCCAACCCTTGTCGCCGTTGACGACCTGGATGCGCGCGAATTTCATACTGTTGATGTCGACTTCCGAGACCATCTTGATCTGGTGCGGCGGTTGGGCGGCGGTTTCGCCATTGAAGTCAATGCCTTCGCCCAGACCATAGAATTTCCCCTTCGTCTTCGCGGTCGACGCCTTGAACCGGCTCAGCTTGTCGGCGCCTCCCACGGCCTGGATTCCCTTGTCGATAATCGCCCGGGCATCGGCCTGGTCCGCTGCACGCACGGCCTCTAGAGCCGCTAAGATCAGGCAGGCGCCAAATGCGCCCCACACGATTTTTCTCATTTCGGACCTCTCTCCCCCAAAGAACTAGATGGGCAGTCCTCCCAAAGAGCTGTCCCCTCGTTTTGTATCGCGTGGAGCTGTGTGTGGCAAAGCCAATTTCCAGGGTGCAACCAAATCGGAGACGCCGCAGCATACGCTTGGAACATCGCCGCTCCGTGGCCGCCGGCCTTACGGCTCCCCCGGGATCTTGATTTCGATCCGTGCCGCGTTGCGCTCCTTGGCCAGCAGTTCCAAACGCATCTCCTCCGTATAGATTTCGCGCACGGCCTCTTTGAGGCCTTCAAACGTCGATGGCTGACCCGGCTTCCGTTCGGTGGCCTTGATCAGATGGACGCCATAATCGGTCTGCACGATCTCGCTGATCTCGCCTACCCGGAGGGCAAACGCCGCCTTGGCAAACGGTTCCTCGACCATGAACTTGCGGGCGATGAAACCGAGGTCGCCACCGCTGGGGGCGCTGGGGCATTGCGAGTGCTTCTTGGCTGCTTCGGCGAAATCGACTTGGCCCGAGACCAGTTGCTGGCGCAGCCCCAGCAGTGTGGACCGTGCCGCCTGACGTTCGCCGGCACTGGCATTGGGGAGGACGCGAAGCACAATGTGACTGACCTTCACCGTGACTTGATCGAAGAAATCGTGGTTCTCGTCGTAATAGCGTTTGAGGTCGGCATCGGTGACCTGGGCGTTGACGAAGCCAGTCCATTGCAACATGGTCACGATTGCCTGGCGCACCTGATCCGGAGTCTGGCTAGTCTCTTTATAGAAATCTTGCAAGGAGCGCTGCTGCGCTTTCAGGCTGGCTTCCAGCTCGGCGAGCTTCTTGTTGACCTCGGCCGGGGGCACCTTGGGGCCATGTTTGCGCAAGTACTGCTGCATGAGCAGGTCGTCGATGAGCATCTCAACGACATCGCGCTGCATTTGGCGGCGTTGCGCTTCGGTGGCCGGCACCGCCGTCGGACCCTGCTTTTTCAGGACCGCTTCCACCTCCGCCCAGGGGATCCCTTCGCCATTCACCACCGCCGCCGGCTTGCTGGCCGCGGACGGAGCTTGCGCCGGAACCCGGCTCAGGAGACTTACCAGCGCCACCAGACTCGCCAGGGTTCGCAGGGCCCACCTTCGCGCTCTCATCCGTACCTCCTCTTTTGCCCGATTCGTCGGGTCGAAAAACCAGTTCCGAAGGGTGGTTTTATAACCGCTCGTTCCAGTCAAAGGGAGAGCAGTTTTGCGACGGACAGGCATACAAAAAGGAGGGAGCTTCGGCGCATACCATGAAGGGGGCCAACCGGGGGCCGAGGCTCCCGGTTGGAACCCCCACTCAGGACGCCGGGCGACAGCGTGAAGCGCATCTAGCAGAGCCCGACGCGTGGGAAAACCCCGTGCGCGCGGTGCTGCGGCACCGGGCCGATGGGCGCACCACGAACAACAGCGTTGGGACTCAGCCCGCCGCAGGGAAACAGCGGCAACTCCAGACTACAATCCGGACAGGAAAATCCGTTCGCGAACCGAAAGGATTTACGGTTCCGCCAGATCGACTTGCTTTCACTGCTCTCCCGTCAGACCGCCAATGACCGGCTGGCGGGAGGTCATTTTGAGAATGACTCAGACTTATGCAAATGCGATACCAAGAAAGGTTGAGGAGAGGCCGGCGGCGTTTTTCCCCCTGATTTGGGCCGAAAACGAGCTCGTGATACCAGGTTCGGACCGGAGCTCGAGTCCGCGGGCGCTAGCTTTTGCTAACATCGGCTGTTTCCCCGCGTTAGCGCCCGTTAACGCGGGCCGTCCCTCGCCGCGCTGGCTAGCCCAGGTCCTCATCTTCGAGCAGCGCGTTGACGACCTCG
>JBGQLF010000707.1:0-6055 GCA_041499985.1 Gemmataceae bacterium | reverse complement strand
GGTCCGACGCCAACAGGGAGCGGCCTATTATCTATATGAGAGGTCGCTCATAACGCACGGTGCGCAATCCGGGCTAGAGGAGTGCAATGACCAGGAGATAGAGGCAGCCTTGGCGGGTGCAGCGAAAGCGATACAACTTCGTGCGTTTGACTATGCGAGAGACCAACTTCAAAAAGCGTCGGCCCTAAATGGCAGTGGGGTTTACACGGGGTGCGCAGACTCATTTAATGGGGGGAAGGCCCCCAATGGGAAGTACCTTTATGACCTGGACGGCCCCAGTGCGATAACCCAAGTCGTAAACAGCGGCGACCCCAACGACATCGTCGGCCTTGGCGGCTTCGGCTTGCAACACTTCGTCCAGCCGACGCAAACGCTGCCTTACACCATCGACTTCGAGAATCAGCCAACGGCCACCGCCTCGGCGCAAGAGGTGTTCGTCACCCAGCAGCTCGACCCCAACCTCGACTGGAGCACCTTCCAGCTCGGCGACATCGCCTTCGGCTCGACCACGATCAGCGTGCCAGCCGGGCTGCACAATTACCAGACGAGCGTCAACACCACCAACACCAACGGCACGCCGTTGCGCGTCGATGTCAGCGCCAGCCTGAATCAGATGACTGGCGTGGCCACCTGGACGTTCCGCTCGGTCGATCCGGTCACTGGGCTGTTCCCCGAGGACGCACTCGCGGGCTTCCTGCCACCCAACAACAGCACCGGCCGCGGCGCAGGCTTCGTCACCTACACCATCCGGCCGAAACCCACGCTCGTAACCGGCACGCGCATCAATCAGCAGGCGTCGGTCATCTTCGACACCAACGCCCCGCTGTCGACTAACGTCTACACCAACACCATCGACAGCGATCCTCCCACGAGCAGTGTGCAACTGCTGCCGACTGCGGTGACGACAACCAGCTTCACCGTGTCCTGGTCCGGCAGCGATGGGAGCGGCTCCGGCATCGCTTCTTTTGATGTGTTCGTTTCCGATAACGGCGGCCCCTTCACGCCTTTCCAGCAGGGCACCACGCAGACGTCAGCCACCTTTACCGGCACCCTGGGCCATCGCTATGGCTTCTACAGCGTGGCGACCGATAACGTCGGCCAGCGGCAACCGACGCCGTCTGCGGCACAGGCGACCACAACGCTGGTCGGCACCCTCACGGCAATCGGTACCACGATTCGCCCGACTGGTGGCACGGCATTTAGCGGCGTGGTGGCCTCGTTCACCGACACCGATCCCACTGCCACGGCCGCGGCTTTCAGCGCCACCATCACCTGGGGCGACGGCCATACCTCCGCCGGCACCATCCCGGCCAAAAGCGGCGGCGTGTTTAACGTGCTTGGCACCAATACCTACGCGGCGGGGGGCACATTTGCAATCACGGTCACGATCACCGGACCCGCCGGCAGCTCGGTCAAGGCCAACAGCACGGCCAACGTAACCGCACCGACGGTTGGCATCCTTTCGATTCAGGGTAGCAGCGTTCACCCGACGCTCGGCCTGGCGTTCACCGGTGTCGTCGCCTCGTTCACCGACTCCGATCCCCTGGCCACGGCCGCTATTCTCGCGGCCACCATCACCTGGGGCGATGGGCATACCACCGCTGGTACGATCATGACCAAGAGCGGCGGCGCGTTCGATGTGAGCGGCACCAACACCTATGCCCAGGCGGGGACGTTCGCCATCACGGTGGCCCTCACCGGACCGGCTGGCAGCTCGGCCAAGGCCGCCAGCTCGGCGACCGTAACCGTGGGGCTCGACGACAACGCCGTCTTCCTTGGTGGTCTCTTCCATGATGTGCTGGGACGAGCGAGCGATTCCGCGGGGGTCAATCTGTACGTGGCAAGCGTCGATCTGGCCCGCGAGCAAGCGCAGAACGCAGTCACGCTCGGCTTTGTGGCGTCCGACGAGAACCGCTCCAATCTCGTGGTCGGATTCTACCAGACGTATCTGGGACGCAGCCCCAGCCAGGACGAACTCAACTTCTGGGTTGGGGCTCTGAAAAACTTGAGCACGCCCGAGCAGGTGCGCGGCCAGTTTGCCAGCTCGCTCGAGTATTTCAACAAACAGGGCGGCACCAACAGCCAATGGCTCGATCAGATCTATCGCGACTTGCTCAGCCGGCAGCGTGATCCGAGTTCGCAGCCCCTCCTGGACGCGCTCAACCAGGGCACCAAAACGCGCCTCGACATCGTCACCTTGATCCAGGCCAGCACTGAGTACCGCCAACTCCTGGTCAACACGGCCTACACCACCTACCTGGGCCGCCCGGCCGGCGCTCCCGATTTCGCCATCTGGGTGCCGGTCGTCGTGGGTCCCAAGCAGGCAGCCGGCACAGCGGCGCCCAGCGAGCTGTTCGTCGCCGCGGTGCTCGCTTCCCAGGAATACCTGGTCGCTAACGGCAATAGTGTCCTGGCCGTGATCACCAACCTATACCAGCGGGTCCTGGGACGGGCTCCGGAACCCGCCGGATTCCAGGTCAACCTCGGCAAACTGCTCGATGGCTACGCCGCCAAGCGCCAGCAGGTGGCTTTGACTTTCGCCACCAGCACGGAGTACTACAGCAACCTGGTGGCCGGCTACTACAGCCGCTACCTGGGCCGGACCGCCGCCGCGGCGGAGCTGTCGTTCTGGGTGCCGGCGCTGACCCAGGGCAAGAGCACCGACGAGGATGTGCTGGCCCAGATCGTCGGCTCGGATGAATACTACCGCAATCACGGCGGCACGGACGCCAGCTGGCTCAACGCCGTGTATCCAGATCTGCTGGGTCGGCCCCGAGGGGCCAGCGAGAATGGCTTGCTCAATGCCTTGCAACAGGGAGCCAAGCGTCCGCAGGTCGTCACGGCGATCCTGACCAGCCAGGAGTATCGGCAGCACGTAATTCAATCTCTGTACAGCCAGTACCTGCGGCGGCAGGGTTCTGCGAGCGAAGTCGATTTCTGGACCCAGGCGCTGGGGCAGCAAGGCACGACGGATGAAAAGGTGGCCTCGGCCATCCTCGGCTCGGCCGAGTACTTCCAGATGACCCATGCGTATCCATAGGGCCGAAGGCACCGTCTGCAAGTCCTGCCAAGGATGTTGACACTTGGTGGGCCCCGGCTGTGTCAGCCGGGGCCCACCAAGTGTCAACATCCTGACACGGGCGCTCGAGGACCGGGACTCTGGGACGGCCACCGAATACTGTTAAAAGGAGAGCGCGTATGTTTGGACTTCTCCGCGTCATTGCTGGTCCGGATCAAGGGATGATCTTTACGGTGGCCGAGGGAGAACCCCTCGTGATCGGCCGTAGTCCGGCAAGCAAGGCCCAACTCCGCGACCCCCAGGTCGCAGAAGTTCATTGTCAGGTCCAGCTGCAAGGGAACTGTGTGCTGCTCTCCGATTGCGCCAGTGCAAAAGGCACCTGGGTCAACGGCAAGCAGATTACTCGCGGACAGCTCCATCCGGGGGACGTCATTCGAATCGGCTACACCCAGCTCTCGTTCGAGTGGTGCCATGCCGACGAGCAAAGTACGAAAATCACCTCCGGTTAGGGTTCTTCTGGAGTTCTCCCGGGCCTGGAAACCGCGGCCGGCGAATTGCTATTCGGCACCGCCGAATGCCGCCCTTCGAGGTAGGCGAGCCGTTCGCGCATCCGCTGGACTTCCCGGGCCATTTCTTCCCGTGCCCTCTCGCTGGCCCGCAGCTCCTGTTCCGTCTGCGTCCGCGCTGCCGTGACCACGTTCAAATCCTTGATGCACTCGAGGACGTGTTCTCGGAGCCGCTGAATGCTGTCCTTTTTTACATAATCGCTAGAAGTCTCGTTGAAGTGCTTCAGGTCGTTGCGGAGTTCCGTGAGCATGCCGTTATACTGCTCGAACAGGGCCAGGGCGACGAAGCCGACGGCGCTGAGCAGAGTGCCTCCCATGCTCCAGAAGAGCGCGCGCCGCCCCTTCTTCCGCGATAGGGAGCGGGTAGACGGGAGAGCCTCGATAAGGTGAGCCGGCTGGGGGGGGCGTGAGCAGGTCTCTTCAGCAGTCCGGTAAACGAGAGCAGTCTGGTCCATAGGGTCCTCCCGATCGTGCTCCGGAGCGCCCGCCCAAACAACGAGCGTCCGGTAAGCCGTGAAGGCAAAGCGGGGGACATACCATCCGGACCAATCGGGGACAAGGCCGATTGAAATGAAAAGCCCGCGGGGGGTTGCTCCCCCCGCGGGCTGGAAGGCTCAGCTTCGAAGCGGCTTCACGACGTCGGGCAGGCCGTGGGGCCTGCCCGACGCCTGGAATTCGCTGCTGCTTAGTTGTCCTTCTTCTTCTTGCCGCCGCCCATGATGCGGATCTCGGTAATCTTCTTGCTGCCGTCATCCGTAACGACCAAGGCCTTCATGCCTTTTTCCGGATTGATCTTGCCGAACATCTCGTTCTTCAGACCGCCTTCGATCGCATCGCCGGCTTCAACTGCTTTAGTGTCCTTGTTGAACTTGCCCTTGAGCACCTTGACGTTATCGGCGACCGACAAGGTTTGCTCCGGGCCCGTTTCCCCCTTGCCCTTGCTCTCGGCGAACGTGACCTTGTTGCCATCTACCTTCTTGATGACCGCAATGGTTTCGCCGGCCATGGTGATGCCGAAGCACACGGCCAGCACAAACAACGCACCGACGACTTTCCGCAACATACCTTCTCCTTGCAAGACAGCCAATACCTTGACCCGGCGCGATGCCAGGACCTTTCCCAGGAATGAGCATGGGCGAGTCGCAGCAAATCCTTCATGAGGACAGGGTCGGCCCCCGCACGATGAGACCGATCCTTGTCTCCACCGGACTTCCTTGACAACTTGGGATACAGGATTAAACCCACTCCGGGCCACGAGGTTGCGGTCCGGTTTTGCAATCTCTTGCAGCGGATCGTTCAGGCCGTGGGGTTCCAAGAACAGCGACCACGGTCCGTGCTGCCGGTTCTACTGGGCCCCGCTTCCAACAGGTTGCGCCTGTAGCCCCGGCTCCTTGCGGTTCGGCCCCCCAAAGGGGGCAGCCGGCGGATCCGAACATCCTAACCCCTGGGATCTTCCTCAGCGATCCTCATCAGGTGTGACCGAGTTTAACGGCCCGTTCGGATGAAGCAACTAAAATTAGCCTGTTCTGGGAACAGATTTTTTTTTCGCCGCAGGGAGCTTACCGATGCAAGTCTCGGACTGGACCGTTAGTGCTTCCATTCCTCGGGCTCGAGCTGCGCCAGGTTGCTGGCTCGTAGGTAGACCGTTGCAGACCCAGCAACTTGTCCCGATCCTCTTTTTCGGCCCGAGCGGCTTCAGCACTTTCCAGAAATGAGCTGTGTGGGCAACAAAACAGGCAGGGCCAACATCCTGTTCGACCCTGCCTTCTCAGGAAGGGGAGCGTTGTCGGGAGAGAGTCACCCGATTGCCCTCCCGGTTGAAGCTTACCCAGGTCATGTAAGCCTGCATCAGGAACAGACCCCGGCCAACGGGCCGGTCCCGGATCTCCCCGCTGAGCGGATCCGGCACCTGGTCGGGGACAAATCCGGGTCCCTGATCTTCCACTTCAAGCAGCACCTCGGCAGCGGTCACCAGGTAGCAAAGGTGGATGCTCTTGTTCGGGTCACCGCGGTTGCCATGCCGGAAAGCGTTGGTCGCGGCCTCGTGCAAAGCCAGCGTTACCGCGAAAATGTCCTTGCGGGGATACCCCAGTACCCTCATCCAGTCTTCGAGTTTCTCGAAGAACGGATTCAACTCAGCAGGCGAGTGCACCTGGATTCGCTGCGCGTCCTGCTCCAGAGCCAGGTCCAGCGCTCGCTCGCGGAAGTGGTGTTGTCTGTGGTGCGGATGCATGGTACGCCTCGGTTCAGCAAGGGCAACCCGCCAGGAGACGGGTTCGGTTCCGTGCCCAGGTTGTCTGGCCTTGCTTTCTCCACTTCTCAAGCCGAGAATGGGCTGTCAACACTGCCAGGAACTTGCCGCCATGACGAACCAACCAGCCAATGACGTGACTGCCATCCTGGGGGCTGCCCAGGCGGGGGACCAGGAAGCGGCCGCACAGCTGCTGCCCCTGGTTTATGACGAACTGCG
>JBGQLF010000706.1:0-6060 GCA_041499985.1 Gemmataceae bacterium | reverse complement strand
GGACACCCACCTCGACAACTTCAACCGGCTGAAGAGAAATCTGCTCCCGCCCTTCGACCGGGCCATGACCGCCTTGCTGGACGATCTGAGCGACCGCGGCCTGCTGGACGAGACTCTGGTCGTGTGGCTGGGTGACTTTGGCCGAACGCCCCGGATCAACAAGGAGGCCGGCCGCGACCACTGGGGCTTCTGCCAGTCGGTCCTGATGGCCGGCGGCGGGGTGCGCGGCGGGCAGGTCTACGGCAGCTCGGACGGCAGCGGCGCCTACCCCGCCGAGTTGCCGGTTAGCCCCGATGACCTGGCCGCCACCGTGTTTCAAAGCCTGGGCATCCGTCTCGACCACGAGATGATCGACCCTCAGGGCCGACCGTTGCTGCTTTGCACGGGCAAACCGGTCGGAGGGTTGTTTTCATGACGGGTGATCCGTGTGCAATACCTGGGACTACCAAACAACAGGATCAAACTCCTTTGCCGATCGAAGGAGTTCTGAAGCGGGATGGCGCGGCTGCCGCATCCCGAGCCGGCTGAAGGGCTGCGAACGCTGAACCGGCAGCTCCGGGCCGCTGGTTTTGTCCACCACGAGGTCAAGCACATGATGCAGGACAAACCCGTGGGCCTGCGCGGATGGGAGTGACCGGCTATGCGCACGCGCGCCAAATGGGTTCTCTGCGGCCTGCTCTTCCTGGCAACGCTCTTGAACTATCTCGATCGGCAAACGATGTCCGTGGCGGCGACCGAGATCGCCAAGGAGATGCATCTCACCGATAAGGACCTGGGACAGCTGTTCTTCGCCTTTTATTTGTCCTACGGCATCGCGCAGGTCTTTATCGGCGCGTTCCTCGATCGACTCACCGTCGGCCTGGCTTATGCGCTCGCGGTCACCGCGTGGTCGCTCTCCGGCGCGGCGGCGGCGCTGGCCGCAGGTTTCTGGAGCCTCTTTTTCCTGCGTGTGTTGCTGGGCGTTTGCGAGTCGCCGAATTGGCCGCTGGCCCTGCGCATCGTGGCGGGCACGTTTCCGCCAGGCCAACGTGCCTTGGCGACCGGCACGTTTCAATGCGGGACCAGTGTCGGCGCGCTGGTCGCGCCGCCTGTCATCATCTATCTCACCACGCAGTACAACTGGCGCGTTGCCTTCTTCGCGTGCGGATTGGTGGGCTTGGTTTGGGTTGTGCTGTGGCTGTTCTGGCTCCGCAGTCCATTCGCAACGCGAGTCGATCGCGGCAACCCCGTAGCTAAGATGCAGCAGGACCCTGCGCCGGAAAATGAATCGACGGCAGTGAGCACTGCACGATCTCCGGCGACGCTGAGCCAAATCCTTCGCTCCCGTGCGTTGTGGGGAATGCTCCTCTCGACCTGCTTTCTGAATCCTTTGCAATACCTCTATTTTTCATGGCTGCCGCGCTATTTTCAGCAATATGCCGGCGTCGCTTTCGGCAAGGAGTTGGCAAACCGGCTCGTGCTGGCCTATCTCGCCTACGACGCCGGGTTGTTATTGGCCGGGGCACTCGTCGCAGGGCTTTCGCATTCCTGGGGCGCTGTGCGCGCCCGGCTTGCCGTCTGCGCCGCTTGCACCCTCTGTATGATGAGTATTCCCGCCGTGTCGCTTCTGCACGACCTGGACGCCATCACCACGATCATCTGCGTGGCAACCTTCGGGCTCGGAGGCTGCATCGTGAACTACCTGGCATTCACCGCGGAGGTATCGGCGAAGAGGGTTTCCACCGCCGCCGGAATCCTGGGCGGTGCCGGGTCATTGGCTGGGTCGGGCTTTATGCTGCTGGTGGGCGACTCGGTCGACCGCAGCGGCGGCTTCAACTTCGTGTTTGCAATGGCCGGTGCGATGCCGCTCGTGTCGTTGGCAGGCATGTGGTTCAGCACTGGGCCCGTTCGCGCGATCGCATCGACCCCCGTCCCAACGGCCAACGAGTGAGACGATGAGCGTGCAACGATGTGCCGCGTTTCTGCACCTTCGCTGTGCTGCCTCCTCGCCGTGACCCGGCCGGCTGTCCAGCAATGAAGGGCCCAAGTTGTGGGTGGCCCCTGTGGCGAAGATGCACGTTGGTTCGGAGGAGTGATGCCATGTCGCAAGTACCGGACTATCTGGAAGGGGCGGTGGACCTTCACGTCCACAGCGCACCTGACGTCGATCCGCGGCGGTTCGACGACATCGACCTGGCCCGCGAAGCGGCCCGGGCCGGCCTTGGGGCCGTCCTGATCAAGTCCCATCAGAATTCCACCGTCGAGCGCGCGTGGCTGGTCTCGAAGGTAGTCCCCGGGATCCTGGTCTTCGGCGGCCTGGTGCTGAACGAAACGGTCGGCGGGCTCAACCCCACCGCGGTGCGCCTGGCGCTCGCGCTGGGCGCCAAGCAGATCTGGATGCCGACGCGCTCGGCCCGCAACCACCGCCGACACCACGGTCAATCCGGCGGGCTATCCGTCTTCGGTGCCGACGGAACGCTGCTTCCCGCGGTCGAGGAGATTCTCCGTGCGGTGGCGGAGGCGGATTGCATTCTCGGTACCGGGCATTTGAGTCCGGAGGAAGTGACGGCCCTGGTCCGCCAGGCGCGGGCGGTCGGCGTTCGCAAGGTTCTGGTCACGCACCCGGAATGGGCGCCGACGTATTACTCCGCTGCGGCGCAGAAGGAGCTCGCTGCCGCGGGAGGGGTCTTGTTTGAACGCTGCTTCGTCTCGACCACGCACCTCTGCGGCTGCGTGCCCTTCCAGACGATCGAACGGGCGATTGCCGAGGTCGGCGTGGAGACCACGGTGCTCTCCACCGACCTGGGTCAAGCGGAGATGCCCGCGCCAGTCGAAGGACTGAGGCTTTACGCCCGGCGGCTGCGGAGCGTCGGGTTTTCCACGGACCAACTCCGGCAGATGATGCGGACCAACCCCCGTCGTCTGCTTTCGCTGGCAGGGGAGAAAGAGAACCATGCACGCGCACAGGCTCAGCAACTCGGCTGAGGGGAAACGCAGCTACACCTATCGGGTATGACCGATAACGGCCCAGTATGTTCACTTGAATCAATCTGATCACCCGATCACCACGCGCCTCATGAGAGCGCCGATGCGATACTGATCACCATCCGCCCAGCGGGCGCGAGCTCGAGGGGACATGCCAGGGCGGCAGTGGGGGATCCTGGCCGTTTGTTGGTGGTAAGGCCGCTTAGAGCAAACATCGGCTGCTGAAAGGTCCGGTGTGTCCCCGGGCGGTTCGATACGCCGGTCGATAAGACCGACGCGCGCGACGCTCCTGGGCTGGCCCCCTCTGGCTTGCAGTCCGGCAATTCGACTCGATCACTACCTTTACCCCAACCCACATCTCGGCTATCGTAAAACGGATTGCTCTTGGCGTCGTCCTTCGGCGGCCACCCCCCCGCGGGGCGGCAGACCGCGAGTAACCTAGTGCTGCCCCCGACAGCCTTTGCCCGTGCCCTGGAGTGATCGCTCCGGTGACCACTCCTGTCCAACGAGACCAGGCGATGAGGATCTTGCTGATTACCCCCGAGAACCGCTTCATCAAAGCCTTCCGACGAGGCCAGTTCAACAACTTCGCTCAGCTCACCATGCCCTACCTGGCCGGCTTCGTTCGCTGGCCCCACCGGGTTGCCCTGGTCGATGAATACAACCAGCCTGTCGATCTCGACGCCCCTGCCGACCTGGTCGGGATCACGTGCAACACCCCCAACGCCAGCCACGTCTACGACCTGGCCGACGCTTTTCGCCGCCGTGGCCGACTCGTTGTCCTCGGCGGTCCGCATGCGACCCTCCTGCCCGACGAGGCGCGGCCACATGCTGACGCGGTGGTCGTGGGGGAGGCGGAGCGTACCTGGCCGCTGGTTATCGGCGACGCAGCTGCAGGGCGGCTCCAGAGCCTCTACCGCGACGAGCAACCACCGTCGTTGAAGGGCCTCCCTCAGGCGCGGCGCGACCTCATCCGCGGCCGCGGCCTGCTCGGCAACACGATCATCGCCACGCGCGGCTGCCCCCACCGATGCAGTTACTGCAACCTCCGGCAGATCTACGACCCCAGCCTGCGTTTCCGCCCGGTCGAGGAAGTCGTGGCGGAGGTGAGGACGTTCCGCGCGCCGTTTTTCACCTTCTGGGACGACCAGTTGTTCATGGATGCCGGCTACGCGATGAAGCTCTTCTCGGGCCTGGCAGGAGCGGGGAAGCGTTGGGCGGCGATGGTGACTCTGGCGAGCACCCGCAACAAGCGTTTGCTGGCTGCCGCGGCGCGAGCCGGTTGCTGGTGCCTGTTCCTCGGGCTGGAATCCTTCTCCTCGGAGAGCCTCCGACTGGCGAACAAGGCATTCAACGTGGTCGAGAGTTATGAAGAGGGCATTGCCCGAATCCACCGGCACAACATCACCGTGCAGGCCGGCATCGTGTTCGGCTTCGATGGAGATGATGAATCGACCTTCGAGGCGACACTCCAAGGGGCGACTCGGGCTGGCCTCGACGGCGCGACGGTCAGCATTCTGACGCCGTTCCCGAAAACGCCGATCTTTGAGGAACTCCAGCGGGCGGGCCGGTTGCTAACGAGCGACTGGAGTTACTACAACGGCAAGACCGCTGTGGCCTTCCGGCCGGCGCGGATGAGCGCGAAACAACTCTGGGAGGGGTACATGTGGTTTCGGCGGCGGTTCTTCGCCCCGAGGTGCATCCTGGAGCGTGTGCGTGGGTCTGGAGTTCGACGCTTGCAGTCGATCATCCTGAACCTGGGGTACTGGCGCACTCTCGCCAATCGGATTCCGGGACAGCCCATCCCCAGCGCCTTCCAGGATGCCGAAATCAATGGCCCACGCGCACCGACAGCGGGGCTGAAACAGGCTTCCCTGAAATGAATCGATGAGGAAACGCTCGTTCCAACACGCCGCGGACGATGCGACCGACACGCGCAACAAGCACGGCTTTGACTCAGCCGATTCACCGCGTTGACGCTGTCAGCTTCTCACCGTCCTTTGACTCGACCGTCACCATGTCCTCGGCCGGTGGATACGGCTTGGTCATCTGCCAGCCGGCCTGCCCCGCCGTGTGGGACGCGGTCGCGATCAGGCCAGCAAACGTGTTCCGTGCGCCGGCCACCTTGGCGATATGCCGCCAGCCGTTGGCCGGGTCGTTGGCATGCACCCGACCGAGTCGCCGTGGACGCGGCCTTGCGGCTTGTTGGGCGACGACCAGCAACGACCAAGCCGCCCAGAGCGTCCGGCTTGGCGATGGCTTCCGGCATGACGACCTGGCGGGCCAAAGCGCCGGCGTCCGTCAACCTCCGCCACATGCGGGCGCTGGGGCTTTGCGTTGCTACTTCAGGGTCTTGCGGAACTCCTCGAAGCTGGAAGGCAGCACATCGGGCACGACCTGCACCTGCGTCGTGAACTTGTACGGGGCCTTCTCGTCGCCGCTGTCAAACACCAGCTCGACGAAGAACGCCGTCCAGCCCGACTCCGGCTTGGCCACCCGGCCGACGTACACCCCTTTGTCGTTGGGCGCCAGTCGCGACGACCTGTACGCCTTGCCGATCGTCATCAGCCGGAAGTCGCGCGCCTTGGGATTGGTCGCCTGCCAGAGGTTCACCTCTTTCGGCTTGGTCTGCGTCTCGACGGTGATCGAGCTATCCTTCTCCATCTTCCACGTAAACTTCGGCAGGGGCTTCCCCGCCACGATGGCGCGGTAAAACGCCAGGATGCTGTCGCCCGCGTCGGTGCCGCGCAGCGAGTGGTCGCCGTTGGGGACGTAACGCAGGTACTTCATTCCTTTCAGGTCGTCGAAGTAGAATTTCGACGAGTCCGGCGTGAAAAACTGGTCTCCGGCGGCGTTGACGACGTACTTCGGCAGCGTGAGTCGGTCGAGGTAGAAGTAGGGGTCTTCGATCTTGCTCAGCTCCGCCATCCGGGGCGAGTCCCAGCGGTCCATGACCTTGTGCTGCACGGCGTAGTTGCCGACGGCCGGGGCCCAGAAGCCGTAGGCGGCGTAGTGGTTCATCATGCTCGGCCGGACGTTGACGACGTCGATGACCACGGGGACGATCGCCTTCACCCGCGGATCGACCGCGCCGGT
>JBGQLF010000705.1:0-6061 GCA_041499985.1 Gemmataceae bacterium | reverse complement strand
TTCAAGGTGCCCGACGAAGCGATTGGCTGCGGCTTCCACGAAGCGGTCCGGGGTGTGCTCTCGCACCACGTCGTCATTCGTGACGGCAAGATCGCCAACTATCACCCGTATCCGCCGACGCCCTGGAACGCCAGCCCGCGCGATGTCTACGGCACCCCGGGCCCGTACGAGGACGCGGTGCAGGACATGCCGATCTTCGAGGAGAACGGACCGGACAAGTTCAAAGGGATCGACATCATGCGGACCGTGCGTAGCTTCGATCCTTGCTTGCCCTGCGGGGTTCACATGTACCTGGGCGAGGGTAAGCTGGTCGACGTGCGCCACGTACCAATGTTTGGCGTCCAGCACGGTTAGGCGAGCAGCAGGACATGGTTTCGCTGTAGGACGGCTCTCCCGAGCCGTCCGGACGGCTCGGGAGAGCCGTCCTACCGGTACGCTATCTTCTGCCGCTTGCCTTAATACGGTTCCGTTGAGCGGTTCCCAACGAAAAGGACTTTCCATGAGTAGGGAGTCGAGTGCCGCGAGTCAGAGTTCAACGCCACTTGCTGCCCTCCGCCGGTTCGCGCGCCCGGCCGCTGCCGTGGAGCGCTGTGAACTGTGCAGCGCTGCCTTGGCGCCCGACCATCAACACCTGGTCGCGCCAGCGAACCGGCAACTGCTCTGTGCCTGTGACCCCTGCGCGATCCTCTTTAGCAGCCAGGGCGGGACGAAATACCGGCGCGTGCCACGGCGTGTCCGGTTCCTGACAGACCTTCGCCTGAGCGATGCGCAGTGGGACAGCTTGCTAATCCCGATCGGCCTGGCCTTTTTCTTCCACAGCAGCTCGACGAAAAAGGTCGTCGCCATCTACCCGAGTCCCGCCGGCCCGACCGAGTCGCTCCTCGACCTGAGCGCGGGGGAGGACCTCGTGCGGGACAACCCGATCTTGAAGGAGATGGAGCCGGACACCGAAGCGCTGCTGGTGAACCGTGGGGGTAATCTGCGCGCGTACTACCTGGTGCCGATCGACGAATGCTATAAGCTGGTGGGCCTGATCCGTGCCCATTGGCGAGGACTCTCCGGCGGCACCGTGGTCCGGGCGGAAATCGACCAGTTCTTCGCCACGCTACAAAAGCGATCCGGCAGTAGATGAGCAGGTGAGGTCATGAACCAGGCGCTCGTGGACCAGGTCGCCGCCGCCGTCCTGTATGAGGGGTACCTCCTCTACCCCTATCGGCCGTCGCTCAAAAACCGCCAGCGCTGGACCTTTGGCGGACTGTATCCCCAAGCCTATAGTTTGGCGCACCCGGGAGCCGACGCCTGGAGCATGCAGACGCAGTGCCTGGTGTGGGGAGATCGGCGCACCCGGATCGAGGGCAAGGTTCGGTTCCTGCACCTCGTGGACCGTACGGTAGGAGAACTGGCTCAGCCTCTTCCCGAGTTGCCGGATGGGACTGAACCGGATTTCCGGACTGTTGATGTCCTTGAAGTGGGTACGCGGCGCTTCCAGAGCTGGCAGGAGGCACGCGAACGAGAGATCCCCCTGGGCGCGTCGAGCTTGGGCGTTTTGGTCGTCCAACCCCAGCGACGGGAGTTTGCCTTTGCCGTTTGCCGGGAACTGGAACCGGTGCGCCACCCCACCGGCGAGGTCGTTGGCGTGCTTATCCGGCAGCAACAGCCCGTCGAGGGCTGCGTCGAGCTCCGCGCCGAAGAGGCCGGCGCGGGACTGTTCCGGGTGACCGTGCGCATCCTGAACCATACGCCCCTGGACGATGCGGCCCCGAAGAGCCGTGCTGAGGTCCTTCTGCGCTCTCTGGTTTCGACGCACACCATCCTCGGTGTTCGGGAAGGTGAGTTCATCTCGCTCCTGGACCCTCCCGACTGCTGCCGCGCCGCCGTGGCCGAGTGCCACAACGTCGGAACCTGGCCGGTCCTCGTCGGCGAGGAGGGGCAGAAGGACACGATGCTGTCGGCGCCGATCATCCTCTATGACTATCCACAGATCGCGCCGGAGAGTCCGGGGGATCTGTTCGACGGCACGGAGATCGACGAGATCCTCACGCTGCGCATCCTGACGTTGACAGACGAGGAAAAACGTCAGATGGTTGCGGTAGACGAGCGGGCCCGCGCCCTGCTGGAGCGGACCGAAGCGCTGGCCCGTGACCAGCTCCTGGGGCTACACGGGACGGTCCGCAGTCTCCGGCCGGTTCAGGGGGAATGATCATGGAGAACTGGAGTCCTGAGGCGGACAGGCGGCGGCTGGAGTGCCTTCACGTCGGCCGCTCGGAGATCCGGCAGGGCGACCGCGTCCGGCTTCGACCCAGCCGCCGAGCTGACATCCTTGACCTGGCCCTGGCCGGGAAGAGCGCCACGATCGAAGCGATCGAGCAAGACTTCGAGGGCCAGGTCCATTTGGCCGTGACGGTGGACGAGGACCCGGGCAAGGATCTCGGCGAGCTGCGCCTGCCGGGACACCGTTTTTTCTTCCGGCCCGAGGAGATCGAGCCGCTGGCCGACGACGAACGGAGGCAGTCATGAGCCTTCCGCGCCTCCTCGTCGCCGGCGTTGGCAATATCTTCCTCGGCGACGATGCCTTCGGTGTCGAGGTCGCGCAACGGCTGGCGCAGCGGCCGCTGCCAAAGGAGGTGCGCGTGGTCGATTTCGGCATCCGCGGACTCGATTTGACCTATGCCCTTCTCGAGGGCTATGAGTCGGTCATCCTCGTGGATGCGACGCCGCGTGGCGGACAGCCTGGCACGCTCTATGTTCTCCAGCTCACGACGGACGGTCTCCCCGAGCCAGGGACGACGGACCTGCTCCTGGAAGGGCACGGCATGGATCCCGCGAAAGTGCTCCGCCTCGTGTCGGCCCTGGGCGGACAGGTAAAGCACCTCCTTCTGGTGGGGTGTGAACCCCAGACGCCGGGCGACGAGGAGGAGATGCAGCTGGAACTGAGCGCCCCCGTCCAGGCGGTGGTAGATGAAGCGGTCTCTCTGATCGAGTCGCTTGTGGGGAAGCTTCTCCAGGGCGAGCACGAAACGGTGACCAGCTGAGACGCGCTCCAGTAGGACAACTACGGTGCGTGGGGAATTATGCACGAGCTTTCCGTCGCTTTGAGTATCCTGGAGATTGCCGCGGAGGAGGCCGAACGTCAGGGCGGCGCTCGGGTCGCGGCCATTCACCTGAAGCTCGGCCTTCTCTCGGGCATCGTCGCCGAAGCGCTGCTGTCGGCCTATGAGCTGGCGCGGACAGGCTCCGCGCTAGAGAACGCGCAGCTCGTCATCGAAGAGGTTCCCGTCCTCGTCCATTGCCCAACCTGCCTGGCCGAGCGTGCGCCTCCCTCGATTCAGGAGATCCGTTGTCCGATTTGTGGAACGCCGACACCCCAGGTCGTCCGTGGCCGCGAGCTAGAAGTCGTCGCTCTCGAGATCGAGTCATGAGTACGCCAACACGCCTGGTCCAGGTTCGGCAACAGGTGTTGAAGCAAAACGATGTCGTCGCCCGGGCGCTGCGGGCGCGCTTCCGCGCGGCTGGGGTGTATGTTGTCAGCCTGGTTTCCAGCCCTGGGGCCGGCAAGACGCTGTTTCTGGAGAAAGTACTCGGGCGGCTGCGCAGCTGCTACCGCGTGGCCGCCCTGGTCGGGGACCTGGCCACGGACAACGACGCCCTGCGCCTGGCCCGCAGTCAGGTTCCGGTCCGCCAAATTACCACTGGGACGGTCTGCCATTTGGAGGCGGCGATGGTCCAGAACGCCCTGGAAGGCTGGAACCTGGAGGAGCTGGATTTCCTGTTCCTGGAAAACGTCGGCAACCTGGTCTGCCCCGCGAGCTTTGATCTCGGCGAGGAGCTGCGTCTGGTCCTCTTCTCGGTGACCGAAGGGGAGGATAAGCCTCTCAAGTATCCGACTATTTTCAATACGGCGGACGTGGCCATCGTCACCAAAGTGGACCTGGCAACGGCCGCGGAGTTCGATGCCGAGACGGCGCTACGGAATATCCAATCTGTCCGGCCCGGCATACAGGTTTTCACCGTCTCGGCGAAAACAGGGGAGGGGATGGGGAGGTGGTTGGACTTTCTTCAGTCCCAATTCTCGACCGCACGATCGGACACCGATGCGAGCAACCCGAGTGGTTCAAACGTGGGTGGCACGCCCTGAGTCTTCGAAGGGCGTGGGGTGCAGACACGCCCTTCGAAGACTCAGGGCGTGCCACCCGGAAACGGACCGTCTTGAACCATGCCAGTTCTTCACCGCCGCTACAGCCGACGGCTGTAGCGGCGGACGGTGCGGCCGAAGACCGGCGCCGCCGGCTTGGGCGCCTCTTTCGCTGGCGTAGCCGCGACCCGCGGCGTGTAGGCCTGGAACCCTTCGATGTGAACTTCCTCCAGCAGCTTATTCATGTAGGTCTCGATGGCCGTCAGCTGCTTGCCCTGTTCGGGCGTCACGAAGGCGATGGCGACGCCATCGGCTCCCATGCGGCCGGTGCGGCCGATGCGGTGCACGTAATTCTCCGGATCCTCCGGCAGGTCGTAATTGATGATGTGCGAGATGTTGATCACATCGATCCCCCGGCCGACCACGTCGGTGGCCACCAGGTAAACAATTTTGCCTTCGCGGAACCCTTGCATGATGCGGTCACGCTGGGGTTGGGGCAGATCGCCATGCATGGCCTCGACGCACTTGCGCTTCCCGTGCAGCTGGCGGTAGAGCTCGTCGGCCGAGCGCTTGCGCTCGCAGAAGATAATGCACTGCCGCGGCTTTTCTTGCTCCATGACCTGGAGCAAGAGCTCGAACTTGCGTCCTGCTTCCACCGTGATGTACGACTGGCGCGTGCTCTCGACGGTCAGCTTGACCGGGGACAGGTTGATGTGAAGCGGATCCCGCATGTAACGCTGGGCCAGCCGCAAGACCGGCGGCGGCAGCGTGGCCGATAACAGCAACGTTTGCCGTTCCTTCGGACAGCGGCGCAGGATCCTCTCGATGTCGGGTCGAAAACCGATATCGAGCATGCGATCGGCCTCGTCGAGGACGACATAGCGGACCCGGTCCAGAAGCAAGGTGCCGCGCGACAGGTGGTCGAGGACACGGCCCGGTGTCCCGATGGCGATGGCATAGCCCTTCTTCATTTCCGTCAACTGTTGGCGGAAACGCTGGCCACCATAAATCGGCACGGCGCGGCAATGACGGCTCGGAGCCAGCTTGCGTGCCTCCGCGCTGACCTGTACCACCAACTCGCGCGTCGGGGCCAGGATGAGCGCGTGCGGTCCCGGTTCATTCTTGTCGCGCCAGCTATTCAGGAAGGGCAACAGAAAAGCAGCCGTTTTTCCCGTCCCCGTTTGGGCTTGACCAAGAACATCACGTCCGCCAAGGGCTTCCGGAATCAGGGCAGCCTGAATGGGGGTGGGGTCGAGATACGAAGCACGCGTCAAGGCCGCGAGGATCGAGGGTGCAAGAGATAAAGTATGGAACGCACTTTGCGGTTCCACAAGCGTTGCGGTCGCCAAACAAACCTCCCAGGGAGAATAAAACTGCACTCACGTTAGGTTTATGCACTCTTTTCGTTTCTATCTCCACTTTAAACCGTGTCACCGAATCTGTCCAGTGCCATTTGCCGCGGGCGCCGAAACGGGCGCGGCAAAACGCGCGGGAAGGCCGGGGGCGCTGACGCCCCTGGCCTTCCCGCGAAACTTGCTCAGGATGCGACGAGTGGCGGGTCGTGCAACCCCGAGCCGGTCACAGCAATCTCTTGAGCGTCTCGATATGGCGCGGCACCGCCGTCTTGGGATCCTCGGCCGCTTCGTATTCGAGGGCCACGTAGCCACGATAATTGGCGGCGCGCAGCAGATCGAGCAACCGTTTCAGGTCCGCTTCTTCTTTTTGCTTCTGGCCGGCCCGCTGGATCTCGGTCTTGATCTGCACCGTCACGGCATACGGCGCTAACTGGGCCAGGTCGGCGTACGGATCGGCACTGTGGAAGTTGCCGGTGTCCCAGTTGACGCCGAACCAGTCGTGCTTGACGGCGTGGACCACGGCCAGCATCTGACCGATGGTCGTGACGATGCCCCCGTGGTTCTCCAGGGCCAG
>JBGQLF010000704.1:0-6062 GCA_041499985.1 Gemmataceae bacterium | reverse complement strand
TAGCTCCGGCGGATGGAGGAGGTGGGCCTGGCGGACCCGCCGGCGCGGGAGCGCCCGGCGGCGCCGTGGGGACACCCGATGGCCGCGGGGGACGTGGCAGCTAGTAAAGAAGCGGATGAAGGATGAATCAGAGACTCCTTGGTTCATTCTTCATCCTTCCCAGAGTAAGACTCACAAGCGCATCTTCCCGACAGGGGCGATAACCTATGAAGCTCGATCAAGACACCTTCCTCAAGCATCACTTCTGGCTCTTGCTCGGCGTCGTCGTGCCGACGGTGCTGGGGGCCTTGTGTTACCTGACGTTTGGCGTGGCCGGCGACATCAATGCCAAACAAGAGGCGGTCAAGAAGGCCAAGGCTGATCTGGAGAACGTTTCCAAGGGAACGCCGAAAAACAACCTCTGGCTGACGGCGTACGAGGAGGAGAAGCAGAAGTGGACCGGCAAGCGCGATGAGGTGCACCAGAAGGCCTGGGAAGCCCAGAGCGACCTGATGACCTGGCCGGCCAAGCTTCAGCCCACCTACCAGGACAAGTACTTCGGCGACCCGATCGATCAGAACGATCGCACGGAGTATAACGATACCTTCTACAAGACGCAGTTCGCGGAGCTGTATTGGCTACCGGTGCCCTTCAGCAAGGTGAATAAGAAGGAAGTCAATGTCCAGTATCGCGGAGGGGTGGATGGCTTCTTTCAGTTGCTTCAACCTGTCCAATGGACGAGCGGTGAAATCCCGACAACGGAGAATATCTGGCTTGCCCAGGAGGACCTGTGGGTGCGACGCGAGCTCCTGCGCGTGGTCCGTCAGGCCAACGAGCTGATCTCCGTGTTTCAGGATGTGACCGACGAGGAAGAGGCCGACAAGGGCAAGCCGGCTCCGGGCAGCGACAAGAGTAAGCCGGCCGATGGGGCAGCGGAGAAAGACAAGGCGCCGCCGGCCAGCGACAAGCCTGCCGAAAGGGCCAAGGCCGCTGTTGCCAAGCCAGCTCCCAAACCTAGGTCTGGCGACGAGATCGAGCACAAGCGCTACCGCAACCCGAACTGGGAACTGGACCTCGTGCTGGCCCGCAACGCCAGGGGAGAGCGCGTGCTCCGCGGTCAACTCACCAACATCGCGAAGCGCCAGCTCGCGTTGGGCATGACCTTTATCGTGCGCGTGCAAAGCCGGCCAGATGGCCGGGTGGCGTTGGTTCATGTCGATGGTGAGCCGCTGCCGGCCGGCAAGTCGACGGTTATCAAGGAACTGGGTGTGGATCAGGCTGGCCCCGAAGGGCTATTCGGTGTCGAGCAAGCGTTCAACTGGCGCACCGTGCCCGTCAAGCGCATTGAGATGCTGGCGCTGTCCTATCCGTCGCATCGTAATGCCAACCGCCAGCTCATGCCGCCGAGCCAGCCAGGCTTCAAGCCACCAGAAGGAGCAGCGGCTCCCGGTGGTGACGCCCCAGGTGGTCCGGGCGGGGTGCCAGGTGGTCCGGCCGGGATGGCAGGTGGTCCGGGCGGGATGATGCCCGGGGGGGATGGTCCGGGCGGCATGCGCGGCGGCATGGGTATGATGGGTGGCGCGATGGATACAGGTCCCCTGCGCCTCAACCGCTACATCGATGTGACTCCCCAGGTGCGCCGGATGCCCGTAGCAATGGTTGTCCTCGTCGACCAGGCTCACATCGAGGACTTCCTGACCGCGTTCGCCAATTGCCGGCTGCGTGTTCAAACGACCCAGGTTCACTGGCAACATACATTCGAATCGATCAAGCCGATCATGAATGAATATGGCGAGACCGCTGGCGATTCGGATCGCCCAGGCGGGATGGTGGGCACACGCCCAGGTATGGGTTTTGCGGGAAGTCCCGATGGCGGCGAAAGGCGCGGTCCCGCCGGAGCGCCCATGCCGGGCGGGATACGTGGCGGCCAGATGGGCATGGCGCCGGGTGGCATGGGAATGGGGATGGGACCGGGCGGCCTGGGAGGGCGCGGGCGAATGGCGGCGGGCGGCTCCTACCGGGGGATGAACCTAGGTGGTGGGATGCCCGGCGACATGGACTTTTCTGGAATGCCCGGCTCTGGCATGGGTATGTCGGGGTATCCCGAGGATGGCGAAGTCGACACGTCCAACCTCGTCGAACTGTCGGTTTACGGTATTGCCTCGCTCTATGAGCGCTATCCGCCCAAGCCACCCGAGCCGGACAAGCCGCCCGAGGGCGACAAACCAGCGGAAAACAAGGCAACCAAGTAAGGGTCATGGGTCAGAAACGAGAGTTCCGTACCGAGTACAAACTTCTGACTCTAGACCGCTTTCCTCTGACTCTTGACCCTTGACCCCTATTGGGGAGGATACACAACATGGGCATGAAGGACTTCGATCTGAAGGGCTTCCTGCTTCACAAAGGTGAAAAAGTCGGTTTGGCGGTGGCCGGGGGACTGACGGTTCTCCTCGTCGGCTTCGGCATCGTCACGGCGGCGCGCAGCGGTAGCCCGACCACCACGGCGGGCGAGATTGACAGCTTGCGCAAGTCGACCAAGGACAAAATCGACAGGAGCAGTCCGTCGGGCAGTCAACCGGTCGTGGATCCGGCCCAGCTGGCGGCTGTGCTCACTTTTGAGCGCATCGATCCGAGCCGGTTTCCACTCGATGTGCCCTTCCTCATCTCCGGCTCGGCGGAGGACATGAAGCGCCGTAGCCCCGAAGTGCTGGCACCCAGCGAGTTCCATATGGAACTGGTCCGCGGGGCGGTCCTGGGACACAATCTCACGGTCGGTCGCGACGGGAGGATCAGTGTTCAGATCCTACTGGACAAACAATTCAGCACGAGTCAGAACCGCAACATGAATAGTCGGGTCGGCCGCATGCTCGGGCGCGGTGGCGCGGGCGCAGGCGGCATGATGCCCGGCGGCGGAGGTGGGGACGATTCCCCAGGCGGCGGTGGTCCTGGTGGCGGGTTCCCGGGCATGGGTGGCGGGTTCCCGGGCATGGGTGGCGGCGGTAGAATGCCGGGTGGCGACATGGGTGGCGGCGGAGCAATGCCTGGGATGATGGGCGGCATGATGGGAGATCTCGGCTCGCGCAAAGTCTACAGTGAAAAATGGGTGGACCATAAGGAACTCGAGCGGCTAGGAGATGCCAAACTGGCGGAGGCGCTGTATCCGGTCCGCATGGTGATTGTCTCCGGCAGCTTCCCGTACAAGGAACAGTGGGAGGAGTTCCGCCGAAAGCTACGCCGGCGAACTCTCGCGGAAACCCTCGCGATGGGGGAAAGCGCCCCCTTCGAGTTCAGTGGCTTCGAGATCCAGCGCCAGGTCTACGGCCCCGACGGCAAGCCGCAAGGGGACTGGACCGACTTCACCAAGGTGATGGAGGATCAGATCAAGCGGCTTTTCATTCGGGCGTCCGCTTTCGAGCAGGAAGACGATAAACTGATGCAGTACCAGGATTATGGCATCCTCAATGAACGGATCGTTCTTCCTCGCCCGATGATGGCCAAGCAGCAAAAATACCCCAAGGAAGAGCTGAAGGAGCTGGATGAGGCGATCGCCAGTCTGGATAAGCTGTCCAAGGATACGACACCCCCGCCGCTCTCGGATCGGCAGCGGAAGCTGAGCGGCGATTTCGACATTTTCAACCCGCTAAGCGGCGGCCAAGAGCTCCAGGGCATGGGTGGGGAAGGCCCGGGGGGAACGGCCGGGATGACCGGAGAACGTGGACCGGGGGGGGGTAAAGGTGGAGGTGGCCGAGGTGGCATGATGCCCGGCGGAATAGGGATGGGCAGCCCTGGCGGCGTGGGAGCTGGAGGACTTGGCATGGGACCCGGCGGCGCAGGGATGGGGCCCGGCGGCGTGGGCACGCGGATGCCGGGCGGCGGGATGATGCCCGGCGGCATGCGACCCGGAGGTCGTCCTGGGGGGGAGGACGGGCCCGGAGGAGCAGGCCTTTACGATCAGCTCAATCAGGAGCCGGTGTTGGCGGACAAGTGCCTGGTGCGCTTCATCGATCCGACGGTTCAGCCTGGGCACAGCTACGAGTACCGCATCCGCATCAAGATGACCAACCCGAATTACCAGAAGCCCGAAGAGTGGCTGGCGTATAAGTCGCTCGCCAAAGATAAGGAAATCGTCGCCAAGGAATGGACGCCGATCGGCCAACGGATCACCGTGCCGCCGGATCTCACCTATTACGTCGTGGATGAGCGGCCGGAAAAGGGACCGCGACCCGCGCCAGCGGACCAGAACCTGATCGCTTTCCAAATCCACCGCTGGCTCGAGTCCGTCGTCACCAATCCGACAGCGTCGCAGCTCAAGGTGGCTGTGGGTGACTGGTCGATCTGGGAACGTGTCCTACTCCACCGCGGCGACTACATCGGTAAGCCGTGGGAGATGAAAGTGCCTACCTGGGAATATTCGATCGAGGATTATATCCTGGCGCGCAACACTAGCACCAAGCCGGCGAAGAACCTGGTGCCGGTGGACTTCACTTCGCGGCAATCGCTAAGTTCGCCGCCAGCGTTGTTGGTCGATTTCCAGCAAGGCGGCCCGGTCTCGGTGACCGTCGGCGGCAAGAGCGTCCGCGACGAGTTCGTTTGGCAGGCGCTGATCCTTACGCCGGACGGCAAGCTGGTGCTACGCAATGGCCGCGATGACACCGAAGACAAGGAACGCCAGGAACGCTTGAAGGAGCATCGGGAATGGGTCAAGCAGGTCGAGAGTGGCAGGCGCACCAATGGCGGGCAGTTCAATAATTCGTTCGACCGGCTCAATCCTGGCGCACCGGGTATGGGCCCCGGTGGCCGGGGCAGCGGCGGTTCGTAACCCCGGCTACCGCTCAAGACGCGGTCGGGGCGGCTGCAAGGGTCGCAACATCAGCTCACGAGCAGCGCTCGTGAGCTGTTTTGTTGCGCAGCAGACTGAATTCTTGCATGGTTGGGTTTGAACTGAATGAAAACCTGCGCTAAAATAGAATCCTGCTCTCGAAGCCGGACAGCTTCGGGGTACTTTGCCCTCCCGACAAAGACCTTGACCTGGAACGGTCAAGCGTGCCGGGTGAACACGAAGAGGGGTTCCTGTGCCGACAGGGGTGCGGGGGGCCTGCTCCACGCCTGCCGACACATGAGCCAGACGAGGTAGGGTCATGTCGTCCCAGCACCGCGATCATCCGCTGCGCCGGTTGTTCTCCGGCCTCACCGAACAGACGTTTCTCCGCACTTTCGGCATTGGTGATCCCGACCTAGTGGACTATCTGTCTACTCTGCTGTCTCGTTTCGTACATGTCGATCACATTTACCGGCTGCGAAACTTCCATGGTAAACTGCTGGAAGAAGTGGCCGACATGGTGATCGAAGCAGAAGCGCTGCCCCCAGAAGGTCGTACCCGACGTGAACTCCATCGCCATATCGGCGATTTCACACTGTTCTGGACGGGCGTCTATCCCGAAGCGCTCAATCGGCTGCGGTCGACGCTCCGTAAGGATCAGTTCGTGGACTACTGTACCCAGGGCAAACGGTCCTACTATATCGCGAGCACCTTTGAGGATGAGCCTTACCGTGAAGAAGCACTGGTGCTGCGGCGCCTCAGCGATGAATTTGAGCTGTGCGCGTACGGCCTGACCCAGGTTCGCCGGGAATGGGAACGAACCCAGCCGGGACAGCAGCTGCTGGGTTGACATTGGGAGGCTGTGAGACGAGCCCGGAGCACCCTGACGGAGACGGGACTCCCTCGCTGACGCATCGTATTAACCCGGCAACAAAGAAACGCAACTGAGCCCGACGCGCAAGCGAGGGAAGCCGTCGTTCCTCGCTTGCGCGTCGGGCTCAGTTGCGAGTCAACAGGTGTGCTTAACTTTGTTGACGGGTTAATAGTGTTGAGTCGACTCAATCCTTTGGCGGCAGGAAGTCGGCCAGGTACAGCTGAGCGGGTTGACGTCCATCTCGGGTAGAGGTCCACATCAACTTCTTGCCATCGGCACTGAAGACCGGCAGCACATCCGCATCGGGAGCAAACGTCAGCCGCACACGCTTGCCGGTCTCAACATTCATCCAGTACAGGTCATAGTTCGGTCGAGCCATCGGATTACTAT
>JBGQLF010000703.1:0-6070 GCA_041499985.1 Gemmataceae bacterium | reverse complement strand
AGCTGGACTCGAAGTACAGTTTCGGGTACAGCCAGCGCGCCCGTGCCTATGCCGACAAGCAGGACTACGAGCACGCGATCGTCGATTACACCGAAGTCCTTCGCCTGGAGCCGAAATCCGCATTCACTCACGTCGCGCGTGGCACGGCGTATCGCTCGCGGTCCGAATACGATCGAGCCCTCGCCGACTTCGACGAAGCCATCCGTCTCGAGCCGAACCATACCAACGCCTACTTCCAACGCGCGCTGTTGTACTGGTCCAAGAAGGACCACGATCGGGCTATTGCCGATTACACCGAAGTGGTACGGCTCACTCCCAAGTACTCCATGGCTTATTTCAACCGAGCCCTGTCCTATGCTGCCAAGCAGGAGAATGACCGGGCCATCGCCGATTACACCAAGGTCATTGAACTCACTCCAAACTACACCAACGCCTATCGCAATCGGGCCCAGCTGTACGAAAAACAGGGCCACCACGACAAGGCTGAGGCCGACAAGAAAACGGTCGAGCGCCTGGAAGGGAAGGAGGCGCCCGCCGCGCCTCCCAAGAAACCGTCCCCGCCCAAGCCGACGACCCCCGCGCCGAAATACTAACGGGGGCATGGCTCCAACGTGGGTGGCACGCCCTGAGTCTTCGAAGGGCGTGATGATCGCAGCCCCACGCCCTTCGAAGACTCAGGGCGTGCCACCCTACGACGACCCCCGCGCCGAAATACTGATGGTATCAATTCGTTGTTGTCGGCGGGTTGCTCGACCGGCTATAGTACCCATATGAGTGGGATTCCTTCGCGAAGGTCCCGGGGGTTCCCGCGCCGAACGGAGGTCTCGCCATGGCCAGTCCGATTCCTTCGCTGCTGGAGCGCCAGGTCGCCCGCGTGCAACGGCGCTTGTTTCTGCAAACGCTCTTGAATGTGCTCATCGGCTGCTGGAGCGGAGCGTTTGTGCTCGCCGCCGCCTGGTTCTTGATCCAACCGTGGCTGCTGGCTGACCCGGCCCCCGGTCTCCGCTGGGCGATTGCCGGGGGGATCCTGGGCGTGGCCACGGTCTCGGCGGGAGTCCTGGCTGCGCTCCGCACTCCACCCCGAATCGCCGCGGCCCTGTCCTTGGATGAGCGCTTTGGTCTGAAGGAGCGCGTGACCACGTCGCTGACGCTGGCACCCGAACAAGTCAATACGCCGGCCGCCCAGGCTCTGCTCGCCGACGTCCAGGAGCGGCTCCGCCAGCTGGATGTTGGCTCGCGCTATCCCGTACGCGTGTCCTGGACCGCCGCGCTGGTTCCGGTCGGTGCGGCCATCCTCGCGTTCGTCGCTCTCTTCTACGACCCGCTGCGCGGCCAGGCTACCTCCACGATTACGGAACCGGGGGCCCAGGCGCCGGCCAACGCCGCGGACATCAATGAGAAGATGAAGCAGCTCAAGAAGCGGAGCCAGGAACCGCGGGACGGGAAGCCAAAGTCCGAAGAACTGGAGAAGTTCGAAGCCGAGCTGGAAAAGATTGCCAATCGGCCCCGCGACTCCAAGGACGAGCTGCGCGAGCGCATCAAGGAGATGACCGCTCTCGAAGACGCCATGAAGAGCCGGGAAAAGGAGATGGCCGACAGGAGTCGCAGTTTACGGCAGCAGCTTCAGCAGATGGAGCGCCTGGCCCAGAACTCCCAGGGCGAAGGCCCAGCCAAGGACCTGCACAAGGCGCTCGCGGAGGGCAAGCTGGATCAGGCCAAGGAAGAAATCGAAGGCTTGGCCAAGAAGCTGCAAAACAAGGAACTGACCAACAAGGAGAAAGAACAGCTCCAGCGCCAGCTTCAAGACCTCCAGGACAAGCTCGAACGGATGGCGCAGCAGAAGGACAAGGAAGAACAGCTCAAGAAGGCCAACCTAGATCCCGAAACGTTGAAGCGCGAGCTGGCCGAGCTGGAGAAGGACAAGCAAAAGCTCAAAGATCTTCAGCAGCTGGCCAATAAACTGGGCCAGGCCCAGAAGGCGCTGCGGCAAGGCAACATGGATGAGGCTGCCGGGGCTCTCGCCGGGGCAGGCGAGCAGCTGAAGGAGATGAACCTGGACGACCAGGAACTCCAGGATCTCCGCGAGCAGCTGAAGCGTTTGCAAGACGCCAAGGACTCCTGCTGACAGGGCGTGGGCGAGGGTCCGGGTGACCCTATGGCGAAGGACTCCGATAAGGACGGTGGCAATCCAGTCCCCGGCGCCGGTCGACGCCCCCTGGGCAAGGAGGGGGCCTTCCGCTCGTTTGACACCAAGCCGAAAACCGAATTTGATCCCAAGGGCAAGAAGATCTTTGACGGTTATGCACCCGGTCAAAGCTTCAAGAAACGCACCGGCGCTGACTTGGTGGGCGAGATCAAGCAAGCGAGCCAGGAAGCGCCCGAGGCGCTTGAGCAGCAACGCATCCCCAAGGCAGCGCGCGATATGGCCAAGGGCTACTTCCGCAATCTGCGCGAGCAAACGAGCAAAGACCCCAAGAGCGAGGACAAGCCCTGAAAAACCGCTGCGCGCGCCCCGGATTTGATTTCGCCGGGAACGTGACGTAGGTTTGTGTGTCCTCAACTTTGGGGAGAAGAAGAGGACCTTGGGGCCGTCGGCAGAGAGGGGATTGCCGGCGGCTCTTTTCTTTTTCCTCCACCCGTCTGCCTGCCTTTCACGCCGCGAAACAACCCGAGCTCGACGAGATTGCCGCTCGGCCTTCCGAAACCGACAATACCCTCAGACTATCGCATAAGGCCCTCGGCCGATCACGTTGAGGAACGCAGACCATGGCCAATTCGTTCAGCAGCCTGGCAACCCTTCGGGTCCAGGACCGGGACTACACCCTCTACCGCCTCGACATGGTGGCGAAAGCCTTCCCCCACGCTGCCCGCTTACCGTTCTCCCTCAAAATTCTGCTCGAGAATCTCCTCCGAACCGAAGACGGTCAGGCCGTGCGTGCCGAAGACATCGAAGCTCTGGCTTGTTGGCAGCCGATGGCGGAGCCCAAGCGCGAAATCGCCTTCACACCCAGTCGCGTCCTCCTCCAGGATTTCACCGGGGTCCCGGCCGTGGTTGATCTCGCCGCCATGCGCGACGCCATGCAACGGATGGGCGGCGATCCGCGCCGCATCAATCCGCTGCAACCGGTCGAGCTGGTCATCGATCACTCCGTGCAGGTGGATGACTTCGGCTCCGGACTGTCGTTCCGCACCAATGCCGACATGGAGTTCGCGCGCAATGGCGAGCGCTATGTCTTCCTCCGCTGGGGCCAAAAGGCCTTCCGCAATTTCGAGGTGGTCCCGCCCGACACCGGCATTGTGCACCAGGTTAATCTCGAATACCTGGCCCGGGTCGTGTTTGTCAACGAGCAGGCCACGCCACGTCCCCTGGCCTATCCGGACACGCTCGTCGGCACCGATTCGCATACGACGATGATCAATGGTCTCGGCGTGCTCGGCTGGGGCGTCGGCGGCATCGAGGCCGAGGCGGCCATGCTTGGCCAGCCGGTGTCGATGCTCATTCCTCAAGTAGTCGGCTTCAAGCTCTTTGGCCAGCTGCCGGAAGGTGCCACCGCCACGGACCTGGTTCTGACCGTGACCGAAATGCTGCGGCGCAAGGGCGTCGTCGGCAAGTTCGTGGAATTCTATGGCCAGGGCCTGGCCGCCTTGCCCCTGGCCGATCGGGCGACGATCGCCAACATGGCGCCGGAGTACGGCGCTACCTGCGGCATCTTCCCCGTCGATGCCGAAACCCTACGCTACTTACGCGCGACCGGCCGGCCGGAGAGTCTTCTTCAACTGGTGGAGGCGTACACCAAGGAACAGGGGCTGTTCCACACGGCGACCACACCCGACGCGATGTATTCCGACTGCCTGGAGCTGGACCTGCGTACCGTCGAGCCGAGCCTGGCGGGTCCCACGCGGCCCCAGGACCGGGTACGGCTCCGCGAGGGCAAGAAAGCGTTCAGCGACGCCCTCAAGATGCTCCTGAGCAGGACGAAGCCGAAGGCGCTGGCCAAGGACCTCCAGCGCCTGTCGGGTGAGGGAGGTTCCCAGCCGACCGCCGGGCCCACGCTTGCTCCGTCCGCGCCGGCCAAGATCCGCGTGCAGCTTGAAAATGCCGCCCATGAGCTGGGGCACGGCTCCGTGGTCCTCGCGGCGATCACCAGCTGCACCAATACCTCCAACCCCTCGGTGATGATCGCGGCGGGGCTGCTGGCCAAGAAAGCCGTCGAGCGCGGCCTGCGGTCGCAACCGTGGGTCAAGACCAGCCTGGCTCCAGGCTCGAAAGTCGTCACCGATTACCTCATGGAAGCGGGCTTGCTGCGCTACCTGGAAATGCTCCGCTTCAACCTAGTTGGCTATGGCTGCACTAGTTGTATCGGAAATAGCGGTCCCTTGCCGCCGCCGGTTTCCAAAGCGATCGAGGATGGCGATCTGGTGGCGGTGGCCGTGCTGAGCGGCAACCGCAACTTCGAGGGCCGAGTGCATCCCGAGGTGCGAGCCAATTACCTCGCCTCGCCTCCCCTCGTCGTTGCCTATGCCCTCGCCGGACGCATGGATATCGACTTATACAACGAACCGCTGGGCCAGGACGAAAAGGGAATCCCGGTCTTCCTGCGCGACCTCTGGCCGAGCCAACAAGAAATCCACCAGGCGATGGACCGCAGCATCCATGCGTCGATGTTCCAAAAGGTCTACGGCGAAGTCTTCAAGGGAGACGCGCGCTGGGAGTCGTTGACCGTGCCGGGGGGCGACCTGTATAACTGGGACCGGCACTCCACGTACGTCAAACATCCGCCGTACTTTGTGGACATGGGCGCCCAGCCGCCGCCGATGACGGAGATCCGCGGCGCGCGCGTCCTGGCGCTGTTGGGAGACAGCATCACGACGGACCATATCTCGCCGGCCGGCTCGATCAAGGCGCAGAGCCCGGCGGGGCGCTACCTGGTCGAACATGGTGTGCAGCCGAAGGACTTCAACTCCTATGGCTCGCGGCGCGGCAATCATGAAGTCATGGTGCGCGGCACGTTTGCCAATATCCGCCTCCGCAACTTGTTGGCGCCCGGGACGGAAGGAGGCGTCACCCGTCACCTGCCCGACGGTGAGGTGCTGTCGATTTTCGATGCGGCGATGAAGTACGAGAAGGAAGGCGTGCCGCTGCTGGTGCTCGCGGGCAAGGAATACGGCTCCGGCTCGTCGCGCGACTGGGCGGCCAAGGGCCCACGGCTGCTGGGCGTGCGCGCGGTGATCGCCGAGAGCTATGAGCGCATCCATCGCAGCAACCTCGTGGGCATGGGCATCGTGCCGCTACAATTTGGTGCCGGCGACAGCGCCGCCACGCTGGGACTGACCGGCGAGGAGGTTTACGATATCGAAGGCCTGGCCGCAGCGGTGGCCGGCAACTTTGCCCACGGCCGCAACATCACGGTCCGGGCGCGGCGACCCGATGGGGCGGTGCGCGAATTTCAGGCTACCATCCGCATCGATACACCGCAGGAAGTGCTCTACTACAAGCACGGCGGCATCTTGCAGTACGTGCTACGGCAATTGCTATCTTTGAAGTGAACGCACTTCGCTCAGGAGAGGAAGGCGGAGGTGCGCTCGTTGTCTTCCGTCGCCTGGCGCGTATCGTTGCGCGGGCAGCGCAACGATACGCGCCTGCAAGAACTGCTTGTTCCAGCAGGAGTTGCGCTCAGAGAAGCCGGATCATTGCGCGGATTGCGCACTCAGGCCTATTTACCACCAATCGGCCCCAGGCGCGCAACGATCGGCGGGCTGTTGCCCCTCGTGATAGGCACTACCTACTCCGAGCCACGAGCCGACCCGCTGGGATCGCCTGAGCCCGGCTTCCTCTGGGGCCGTGGCTCGACGTTGCGCCCCTCCGTTGCCATTCCCCCCTTGCTGGCGATAATGCAGACGGCCTTCCGCATTCCCGTTCACCCTGGGCAAGCCGAAATTTCGGCATGGTTCAAGAAAGCCCGTTTCCGGGTGGCACGCCCTGAGTCTTCGAAGGGCGTGGGTTGCGGAAGACACGCCCTTCGAAGACTCAGGGCGTGCCACCCAGGTTTGAACCAGGCTGAAATTTCTT
>JBGQLF010000702.1:0-6079 GCA_041499985.1 Gemmataceae bacterium | reverse complement strand
CAGTCCGTGGGCAAGCTGCCGGTGAACGTGAACGACCTCAGCGTCGATCTGCTGTCGCTGGCCGGGCACAAGCTGTATGCCCCGAAAGGCGTGGGGGCGCTCTATGTACGGCGTGGCGTCCCGCTCGAGCCGCTGATCCACGGCGCCGGTCATGAGGGTGGCCGCCGCGCTGGCACGGAGAATGTGCCGTATCTCGTGGCCCTCGGGGCCGCCTGTGTCGTTGCACGGCAAGCATTGCCCCAGGCCACCGAGAGATTGCGCCAGTTGCGCGACCGGTTGTGGGAGCGCCTGCGGGCGGCGCTAGGCGAGCGCGTCGTTCTCAACGGCCATCCGGAAGAACGTCTGCCGAACACATTGAATATCAACTTCCTCGGCCAGATTGGCGCGGAGTTGTTGCAGACAGTTCCCGAGATTGCTGCTTCGACCGGATCGGCTTGCCATGAGGGAAGCATCTGCTTGTCGCCGGTGCTGCAAGCGATGGGCGTGTCACCTCATCTCGGGCGCGGGGCGCTGCGGCTGAGCGTGGGACGCTTCACCCGTGAAGAGGAGATCGACCGCGCGGCAGAAATGCTCCGGAAGGCGGTCGTCCGCAAGCAGTAGTTGACTGAATGCGAATCAAGATTCCCCGATGTACTTCCCGAAAAACTGGCCCCACTTCAACGGGTTCCGAAGCATTTTTTCTGTTGCGGAATACGATTCTCGAGGCGACCATGATCCTGGCGACTCCTGCACTCGTACTCTCGGCATTCGCCCGAAGGAGGTACTCTCGATGCGGTCCCTTTCCTGGCAACGGCGCGGGAGGCGCGTCAACGCCTTCACGCTGATCGAACTCCTGGTGGTCATTGCCATTATTGCCGTGCTGATCGGGTTGTTGCTGCCTGCGGTGCAGAAAATCCGCGAGGCTGCCAACCGCATGAGCTGCTCCAACAACCTCAAACAGATCGGCTTGGCGCTCCACAACTACCACGACAGCAACGGATCGTTTCCGCCGGGGCAAATCCATCTATGCAGTAGTACTCCAGGTCCTGGTACTGCCTGGAACGGCGAACCCGCCTTGACCAACTGGGGCATCGAATTGCTGCCCTATATCGAGCAGGCAAACCTTTACCAGCGCTACGACAAATCCTTCGCCACGACGGTAAACTGTAGCTCGTCGGCGACGAACGGAAAGTACCAGGCCTCTCCCGGCAACATCGCCGTGCTTCAGACGGTCGTGAAAACGTACCTCTGCCCCACTGACCCAAACGGCACTCAGCTCACGATCCCGTACAGCGGTACGCTCAACCAGAACGGCGTGCCCATCGCGGGCAGTTCTTACGCCGCGATGGGCGGCGCCACGGCCACCGGGTTCTCGCCGGCGCTGACGATCGACAACTACTACTGGGACGTGACGAGCCTGGCGTTCTATCCGGAGCCACCGTCGGGGCAGGATGGCAGCGTCTTCGACGCGACCCTGTATCTACCGCCGCCGAGTAGTTGGCGCGGGGTGTTGCACGTTGTTCACTTGCAACAGATGCCGGGCATGCTGCGGACCATGCGGCCGGAGAAAATCGCCAGCATCACGGATGGCACTTCGAACACGATGGCGGTCACGGAGTACGCCACGGTTACGACGCCCAGCCTGCGCAAGTTTTGGGGCTACGGCCGCAACCAGTATAGCTTCTCCGCCGCCATGATCCCGCAGGCCACGCGCCTGCCGGACTACAACGCCTGCGCGGCGGCTGAGTTCGGTGACCCGTCCGCCATCTGCCGTCGGGGCTTCGCCAGCTTCCATCCCGGTGGCGCCAATGCGGTTTTCGCGGATGGCTCGGTGCGGTTCATGAGCAACAGCCTCGATGGGCGCGTATTTATGGCGCTGGCGACCATCGCCAGCGGGGAGGTGGTGCCGAGCTTCTAGAAGGGCCCCAGGGAATAGCAGCGACCGGATCCATGGCGAATTTCGATCCGACCCGCAAGTGAGGTGGCGCCTGGCACCAGGCAGGCGCCACCTGGGGCGAGCCGAATGCGTCAGCCCCCAGAGGAGGCTACCTCCCTCCAGGAGCTGACGCCCCGGCTCGCCAGAATTTCGACAAGGCAGGAGAAGGCGGCCATCAATCGTTGAGCGGTTGCGTACTCCGCAGATACGCGAACAGGTCCCGCACCTGCTGCTCACTCATGCTGTCCAGCAAGCCCTCGGGCATCAGCGACTTCCGCTGACGCAGCATCTCCTCGATCTGCTCTTGCCGCACCGTGATGGTCTGTCCATCGGCACCCCGCAGCACCACCACCTGGTTGTCCTTGTCCACTAGAAAGCCCGTGACCGCCCGGCCATCTTTGGTCGTCACCAGCAGGGTCTCATAGCCTTCGCGGATCTCGGCGCTGGGGTTGACGATGTGGAGCAGCAGGTTCGGGATGTCGTCGCGCTTGTAGGTCGTCAGGTCCGGACCCACCTGGCCCCCCTGGCCGAAGAGCTGATGGCACTTCGCGCACGTCGCCTGAAACAGTTTCTTGCCCGGATAGGGCGTCCCGGAACCGCTGCGCAGCACGCTGCCCAACCGCTCGACTTGTTGTTGCATCGTGGCCGTTGTGGCGCCCTCGATCGCGCCCCAGTGCTTGGCGATCAGTTGCGTGATCCGCTCGTCCCGGTGCACGGTGATGCCGCGCACCACGTCCACGGGAAGCGTCTTCCGATCGAGCTTTCCTTCGTCCACGGCCAAGAGCAAGCCCAGTGCCCAAGCCTTGCGGCTGGTGAGCAGGGTCTGGGCCACGCTGCGCACATCATCCGGGAATCGGGGATAGAGCTTGAGCACCGTGGTCGGGATGCGGGGATCGTCGTACGGCTGTAAGGCCGTCAACGCCGCCATCCGCAGAGTGTCGTCCGATGCTTGCTCCACGATACTTAACAAGACCGGCAGGCAACGCAGCTGCGGCACCTCACCGAAGATCTGGATGTACTGTAAGCGCTCGTTGATATCCGCTTTGGCGTTGGCGAGTACGGCGAGAGCCTTCTCGACCGCCTCGAGTTTGTTCTGACGCAGGCCGAGCGTGACCGAACTGCCGCCAAACCGGGCCAACGCCTCGGCCAACTCCGGCGGCAGCGTGCCGAGCGGCCGGCCCTGGAACGCTTCCTCGAAGCCGCGCAGCAGGCGTTTGCTCCGCTCGGCATCCGGCGCCAGACGTAGCAACTCGGCGCAGGTCAGCAGGTCCTTGCGTGTGCCGGCCGCGGCATAGCGCCGCATCACCCGGTGGAGCAGATGGGTCTGCGCCAGCCGCCGCTGCCAGATGTCGGAATCCTGGAACAGCGCGAGCACACGGTCCCGATCGGCATCGCATTTCGATTCAATTGCCCACCACAGGAGCAAGGGCACATAGATGTCGTCCGCATCTTCGTCATGGGTCAGCAGATTGCGAACGATCGGCAAAGCATCCGCAGCCGGCAACCGTTTGGCAGTGCACGCGAGCTGGCTGCGAACCTCGACGTGCGGCTCCGTGCGTGCCATTTCGGCCAGCTTACGGCCGATCGGGGCCGAGACCTTTTTTTCATCACCGAGCAGCCGAACGGTCCACAAGCGGACAAACGGATCTCGGTGCTCCAGTGTCTCCAGGGCCAGCTCATCGTTGAACCCACCGCACACGTTCAAGCCCCACAGGGCCTCCAGGGCGTCCTGGCCGTTTCGCCCGTGGAGCACTTGGTTCAGCAGGGGAATGGCGGAGCGGTCCTTACGGTCGCCGAGCAAGCGCAGGGCCATGCGGCGGTACCACTTGTTGTCATGCCGCAAAAGTTCGACCAACTCCGCCGAGGACGACTTGCTCAGGTCGAAAGGCTTGAGTGGCGTCGCGCCGGGCGCCTGAAGACGGTAGATTCGGCCATTGGTCGGATCGACCTTGCCTTCGTGATGGCGGAGATGGCCGATTTGTGCCTCGTAGAAGTCGGCGACATACACGGCTCCTTCGGGTCCAACCTTGATATCGACCGGCCGGAACCAGGTATCGCGCGTGGTGAGCGGAAAGAAAAGGTCACGGGTCCGGAAGGAGGACCGATCGGGCTCCAGCTCACTGGCGATGACATGGCTCTGCAACGGCGCGACGCCCAGAAGCTTGCCGTGGTAGCGCTGGGGCAGCGAGCCGCCTTCGTAGACGACGAAGGTATGCGTGAAACGCGGAACGTGCGGGTGCTTCATCGCCGGGAAGTAGCCAAAGGCGTAGGGATTGGAGAGCGGCCCGTGCTTGGAGAAGCCCTTTTGAAGGTAGGCCCCTTGGACGTAGTAAAAGCCGCGGGTGTCGCCGCCGTTGTGGCCGGAGAAAATCCGGCCCTTGGCGTCAATCTCCACGCCGAATGCATTGCCGCCGCCCTCGGCGAAGATCTCGTAACGGCGTGTCTCGGGATGATAGCGCCAGATCTGCTGGCCCATCGAGTGAACGGGCGGTTCATTGACGCCGTAGTGCTTGACCACGCCGGTCACCGTGCTTCCCTGGGCCGCGTACAGCCAGCCGTCGGGGCCCCACTGGAGACTATTGACACAGGAGTGCGTGTCCTCCAGGCCGAAACCCTCCAGGTGCACGACCGGGTCGCCGTCGGGTACGTCGTCGTTGTCGCGGTCCGGGTAGAACAGGAGGTAAGGAGGGTTGAGCACCCAGACGCCGCCTCGGCCTTTGACACAGGAGGTGGCGATGTTCAGCCCATCCACAAACGTCTTGTGCTTGTCGAAAATGCCATCACCGTGCGTATCTTCGTGGATGGTGATCTTGTCGCGGCCCTTGAAATGGTTCGGCGGCGGCGGGGGAACCTTGTCGTAGACGGCGCGGAGAAACTTGTCTTCGCTGAGAATCTTCAGGCCCGCGGGGAAGGGATACTGCAAATACTGCACGACCCAAAGCCGGCCGCGTTCGTCAAAGGTCATGAAGACCGGTTGGGCAACCGCCGGCTCGGCCAGGACCTGTTCCACCTTCAAGTCGTCGGCAACCTGGAACTGTTTCAGGGCCTCCGCCGGCGACTTGGGAGCAGGTGACGGCTCCGCGGACTTGCCCCGGTCTTGTCCCGAGGCTGCAAGTGTCAGACTCAGGCACATCGTGACCAGGGCGACCAGGACCACAGTGATTCTTCTCATGCTGAATACCTTGCGGGCGATAAAGCGGAGTACTCAGTACTCAGTACTCAGTACTCAGTACTTTGCAGGTTTCAAAACTCCATGCGCCGCAGCGCTTCCGCACCCAGCGACAACGGCACTACCACCGCCGCGACGCCGCAGCCGAGGCCGGCAAGCACGCCGATGCCCAGCAGCCAGAGGGACACGCCTCCTTCCAAAACGGGGGTCTCCGAGCCGGCGGCGTGCAGATGCCAGGGAACCGCCATCAACCCGATGGTGACGAGCAGGAAGATTAGCCCCGCCACCAGGTTCAGTGTCCCGCCGAAACCAACTGCGATCTTGGAAGGGTCGCTTTCTTGAAAATTCGGCATGCACGCTCCCAGGCCGACGCTCAAGCCACTCAGGCCCAGTGCCAGCACCGCCACCGTGAGAACATGGAGCACAACGATCCACCACGGCACGCCGAGCATGACATCGCTGAAGACGATCAAGAACTCGGCAATCACCAGGCCGCCGGTCGCCGAGAAGGCAAACTTGCCCCACAATAGGCGTTCCCGCTGCAAAGGCAACAGCCCCAGGATCCAGAATTGGCGGCCCTCGAGGCTGAGCATCGGATAGATAAACCGGCCCGTATAGGCGCAGAGCAGGAAAGCCGTCGAGATCAGGTTCAGCAGGCTGATGCCGTTCTGATAGTTCCAGGAAATGTTTTCCAGGTACAGCCGGCGGATGTTGGCGAAGTAGAGCGATAACAGCAGCGTGAAGATGAGGACCTGGGCCCATTGGGCGGGGTCGCGGCGGAAGGTGCGAAAATCCTTGACGATCAGCAGCCGGGTCTGTGGATCGAGAAAGCCAACCATCCCGGTCAGCGTACGATCCAGCCAGGCACCACCATAGCGCCGGCGCATCAGACCGCCTGTGGCCACGCGGTCGTAACCCCGCCGGTACAACCGGCTGGCTGCCCAGGTGATGCCGACGTACAGGAACAGTCCATTGGCCCAGACCAGGGCCAGGTG
>JBGQLF010000701.1:0-6082 GCA_041499985.1 Gemmataceae bacterium | reverse complement strand
GCCCTGAACTACTTCACCTGCCGGACGAGCCGGCAGGGGTCGTGGAGGGCGGCGGCACCGCGGCTAGCCGCCGAACTACTTCACCTGTCGGACGAGCCGGCAGGGGTCGCCGCAGCGTGTTCGTGACCGGGAACCGACGTGCCCAGTTCGCCTTCCTTCTCAATATCCGCGCTCAAAAATCGGTGGAGCCGATCCGCCACCGCACGCTACCATACAGTCATGAACACCCTTCCACCACTCCAGGAGATGGAGCGTGCGGTAACCACTAGCGATGCCTCGTACGACGGCATCTTCTTCGTCGCGGTCCGCACCACTGGTATCTTCTGTCGGCCGTCGTGTCCGGCACGCAAGCCGTTACCCCGTAATCAGGAGTATTATGCGACCGCCAAAGAGGCGCTATTCGCGGGCTATCGGCCATGCAAACGCTGCCGGCCACTGGACACCGAAGGTCGGCCACCGGATTGGGTGGAGCGCCTGCTGGCGGCAGTGGAACGCGATCCGGCAGCGCGCTGGCGGGATGCCGATTTGCGGACTTTGGCCATCGATCCGGCGCGGGCCCGACGCTATTTTCGTGAGAAGTATGGGATGACCTTTCAGGCCTATTGTAGGGGACGACGCATGGGCGAGGCATTGCAACAGATCCGGCGCGGTGTCGCTCTGGATGATGTGGCTCTGGGACACGGTTACGAATCGCACAGTGGCTTTCGCGAAGCGTTCGCGCGCACCTTCGGGCAGCCGCCGGGACGCAGTCGCCAAGCGGGATGCATCGTGACGGCCTGGGTGGAAAGTCCGCTCGGACCGCTGCTGGTCGGAGCGACGGAGGAGGGAATCTGCTTGTTGGAGTTCACCGATCGCCGTGCTCTGGAAACTCAGTTCGCGACGCTGCGCCGGCGCTTTGCCTGCGCCATCGTGCCGGGCAAACAGGCGCACATTGATCAACTCCAGGAAGAATTGGCCCAGTATTTCGCCGGCACACGCACACAGTTTGACGTGCCCGTGATCTATCCGGGCAGTCCGTTCCAGCACGCGGTCTGGGAACAACTGCTGCGCATCCCCTACGGCGAAACGCGCTCGTATGAAGACGTGGCTCGTGCCCTGGGAGCGGTCGGGGCCCAACGCGCGGTCGGCCGGGCGAATGGGCAAAACCGCGTGGCGATCCTGATTCCCTGTCATCGCGTGGTGAACAAGGATGGCCGGCTGGGAGGCTATGGCGGCGGTTTGTGGCGGAAACAATTCCTCCTGGATCTGGAGCAGCGCGTCCGCTGACCCCGAGAGTGGGGACGCCCGCCAGGGATGAAAAAAACCGAAAAACTCATTGCGGTCAACTTCCGAACGACGTAAACTCATGGTTACGAAGTCGAGTAGGATGATCGCGCAACCACCGCGCTGAGAATGATGAGATCATCACGGCTGGCCGGATGCGGCCAATCGTGCGACCCGACTTCAGCCCACCGGTAGACATTTGGTCTCTTCAACGTTTATTTCGTGGAGGTGTGACATGAGGATTTCGCGGCGACGCGGCTTTACCCTCATCGAGCTGTTGGTCGTCATCGCCATCATCGCGGTGCTGATCGGCTTGCTCTTGCCCGCCGTGCAGAAGGTCCGCGAGGCGGCAGCGCGCATGCAGTGTACCAACAATTACAAACAGCTCGGAATGGCCACCCACAACTACCATGACACCTTTAACGTACTCCCCCCCATGTCGAGCTGGGTCCATTTGAACCCCGGGAGCAATCGAGAAACGAATATCTTCTACTCGCTGCTGCCCTATCTCGAGCAGCAAAACCTGGTCACCCTGTCCAAAACGCAGAAAAACCAAGGTTACTATTTCCCCAGCTCCGGCTGGACGGACGTCTGCGTCACGATTGGCCAAGACATCGTGAAGACCTACCTCTGTCCCTCCGACTCGACGAACCCCACCCACCTCGATCCAGGCAGCGTGGCCAACTATGGCCCGTTGTACGCTACGGGCAGTTACTCCGCCAACGTTCTGGTTTTCGACCCGAACCCGTCCCGTTCCATCACGAGCGCCATGACGAACGGAACTTCCAACACCATCATCTTCGGCCACCGCCTGGAGTTCTGTGACTTTGGGAGCCCGGGCTTCGGCTACAACGATTGGGATGCGACCCCAGATCAAACCGGAACGTACCACCCCCAGCCTGGGTTCGGGTACGCGACCTATTTTACCAAAAGGGGAAATTACATAAATGCCACCACCAACCAACAGGGCCAAGGTCTCTCGGCCTTGAAGGCGGGTTCTTATCCGGAGTATACCCACGGCACGCTTCCCTTCCAGATCCAGCCTGCGCCCGGAAAATGTGACCCGGTCGTGCTGGCATCGCCCCACTCGGGCGTCATGATCGTCGGTCTCGGGGATGGCAGTGTGCGGACCGTTTCGCCCTCCATCTCGGTCGCCACCTGGCTCAATGCATGTATCCCCGATAGCGGCCAGGTGCTGGGGAGTGATTGGTAAGAACCTGTAGCCGAACGAGTCCGCCGCGCCAGCCAGGGTTACCCGTGCCGGCGCGGTGGGCTGGTTCGCCTCGAGACGGATAGAGGAATCATGATGGCGACGAAGATGGTTCGGCGTGGATGGCTTTCGTTGGCCATCCTTGGCGCCTTCGCATTGACCTCCGTGGTGGGCTGTGGCGTCAAGCGCCTACCCGTCTCCGGGACGGTCACGCTGGACGGCCAGCCCCTCAATGGGGGCTACCTGGAATTCTCGCCGGATACCGCCAAGGGAAATACGGCCAGGATCAGTGGCATCTGCCCAATCAGGGAGGGCCGCTATAACATGGAAACCAATGGGGTCACCCGTGCCGAGTCCGGGGAGGGGATTCCGCCCGGCTGGTATAAGGTAACTTTCAGGATGCTGGAGGAGAGTACCAAAAAACATGTGGTTGCACCGATCAACGTCAACGAAAAATTCAGGAGCGTCGAGAAGACTCCGCTGTCGGTCGAGGTGAAGGATAATCCCGAACCGGGCGCCTACGATTTCAAGATGACGAAATGATCCGAGATCAGAAGTCAGAAGTCAGAGACTTCAGAAGCGCGCGGCACTGGGGATGGAGAACAGCAAATCCTGACTTCTGACCTCTGACCTCTGACTTCTGATCCATGAGACGATTCCTCTACTTCGTCCGGATGGGGCTGCGACGGCTCCTTTACGTGCAGGTCCCAATCCGGATCCCGCATCTCGGCAAGCTCCTCGCATGCCTCTCGGTCCTGGGCGTCGCCGGTCTCGGTTACGTATTCGGGGCGGCCGTGATGTTCTTCCAACTACCGTCTGCCGATTTCCTCTATCAGGCGTTCACGGGCAGCAAGGCCTGGCACGACCGGGGAAAGCCGGTGCTGAATTCCTTCCAGCCTCTGGAAATCGAGGTGCCGGAAGGGATCACCGTGGATAAACCAGGCCAAACCCACGACGGATTCACCCTGGTCACGACGACCCAAGGGCCACGGGCCACGCTCCTCGATATGCGCGGCACGGTGGTCCATCAATGGGAGCTGCCGTTCCGCCAGGCGTGGCCTCGCCCGCCCCATGTCCCGGACCCCCTCGGCGACCAACAGATTCATTGGTTTCGCGGCCATTTGTTTCCGAACGGCGACTTGCTCGCCATTTATCAAGCGGAGTGCGATACGCCCTGCGGGTATGGTTTGGTCAAACTGAACAGGGATTCCAAGCTCCTGTGGAAGTATGACGGCCGCGTTCATCACGATCTCGACGTCGACGAGAAGGGCACGATTTACACGCTGATGGAACAGGTGACACGCGAAACCCCCGCCGGCCTCGATTATCTCCCCACGCCCTACGTCGCGGAATCCCTCGTCGTCCTTTCCCCGGACGGACAGGAAGTGGCCAAGGTTCCCATTGCCGAAGCATTCCGCGACTCGGCCTACGCCTTCTTGTTGTCCACGGCGATCGCCGAACAGGCGATTCCCAAGGATCGGGCCCGTGCTACTACCGCGTTCGATGCGCTTTTAGGGCCCACGTCCAAGGGCGATCTCATCCATGCCAACAGCGTCAAGGTCTTGACCCCAGCACACGCGCGGCAATTCCCTTTGTTTCAGGCGGGACAGGTACTCATCTCCCTGCGGAGTTTCCATTGCCTGGCGGTCCTGGATGTGCGCAAGCGCTCCGTGGTCTGGGCGGCGCTCGGGCCCTGGAGGATTCAGCACGACGCGGAATTTCTGGACAATGGGCATCTACTTTTATTCGATAATCATGGCTGGAGCAAGGGATGTCGCGTCATCGAGTACGACCCCGTGACGCAAGCCATTCCCTGGGTCTATTCGGACGCCGACGCCAGCCCGTTCTACGCGAGCTTCCGCGGCATGAAACATCGGTTGCCCAACGGCAACACTCTGATCGTCGATCCGGACAAGCGCCGGCTCTTTGAAGTGACGCGGGGCAAAGAGCTCGTCTGGGAGAACTTCTGCCCGTTGCCTCCTGTCCCAGCAAACCAGCAGGCCGGGTCCCGCGCGATCACCGGTGCGCGGCGGTACAGTGCGGATGAACTGACTTTCCTGAAAGGGGTGGCACGTGCCCGGCCGTAATCTCTCTACCGTGTGCAAGGTCTTGTTAACGTTGTTCGTTCTGTTGCTGGGAGCGGACTGCGCGATGGCCTACGTCGGCCCGGGAGCGGATGTCACCTTCATCAGTTACGCCCTGACCCTCCTGGCGTGGGTCCTGACGGCGTTCGGGGCGGTCCTTCTGTGGCCCGTCTACGCCCTGCTGCGCAGGATTCGCCGTCGCACGAACCCGTCGACGACGGCTTCTTCGCTCGAAGCAGCGCCGGAGGAGGCCCATGCGGTCAGCCCCACCGAGTCGTAACGCCGATCCGCTTCCACCGGCCCGGGCGCGGGCGCCGCGTTCTCCTGGCCCAGACAAGGACTCTCCGTTTTACGTTCCTCCCTTCCTCGATTTTCTCGGCGGGTTGGTGGACCGCTTCCGCAAGTTCGGGCTGGGACTTGGGCGGCTGGAAGCGAGCCTTCTGGAGGAACAACTGAACGCGGTCTCCGTAAGGATGCCGGTCTACGTTTGCGGCCTGGCCCGTTCGGGCAGCACGCTCCTGCACGAAATCGTGGCCTCCCCTCCGGGCGTAGCCACCCACCGGGTCAAGGATTACCCGATGGTGTACACCCCCTACTGGTGGCGCCAGGCGACGGCCCGGCGCCGGCCGACGGCCCCGCGCGAACGGGTCCACCGGGACAGGGTGCTGATCACGCCAGAAAGCCCGAATGCCCTCGAGGAAATGCTCTGGATGGCTTTTTACCCCCGCTGCCACGACCCGTCGGTCAACAACCAGCTGGCGGCGGGGAGCAGCCACCCGGCGTTCGAGGCCTTTTATCGCGCGCACCTGAGAAAGCTACTGCTTGCCGAGCGGGCGACACGCTACGTCGCCAAGGCGAACTACCATGTCGCCCGCCTGGCCTATCTCGTTCGACTCTTCCCGGACGCCAAGATCATTCTGCTGGTGCGCGCGCCGGTCAGCCACATCGCCTCCTTGGTCCGGCAGCACCAGTGGTTCTGCCAGGGCCAGCGGAAGCATCCGCGGGCCCTGGCGTGGATGCAGCGGTCGGGCCATTTCGAGTTCGGCCGCGACCGCCGGCCGATGAACCTGGGGGACGACGAACGGGTGCGGGCGATCCAACGCGCGTGGGCGGCGGGCGAGGAAGTCCGTGGCTGGGCGTGCTACTGGGACATGGTCTACGGCCATCTCACCCGCTTGCTCGACGCCGATGCGCAGGTACGGGCCGCCACGAAGGTTGTGCGCTTCGAGGATTTGTGTGCCGCGCCGGCGGAAACCATCCGGGCTGTCCTGGATCATTGCGCCCTGCCGGACGGGGAGCGGGTCGTCGCACAGTTTACGCCGTCGATCCGCTCCCCGGATTATTACCAAAGTCCCTTGTCCTCGGCGGAACTGGCCTTGATCCGCGAGGAGACCGCCTCCACAGCGAACGCGATGCAGGGTGTGCGATAGTGAATGCGCCGGCGTATATGCGCCTCAACAACAGGGTTCGGGCGCGTTTGCTTCATTCGCGACACTGCTGAAGAGCCTCCTGAAGAAAACGGAGG
>JBGQLF010000700.1:0-6089 GCA_041499985.1 Gemmataceae bacterium | reverse complement strand
CCCAAGCAGGAGCAGGAGGCCATGCACCGCCGCAAGGTCATGCGCCGCGCTCGCTCCAAGAAGCAGCGCCCCATCCTCCTCGCTGAGTTAGAGCGCCGTTACCTGGCTGCTCCTTAGCCTCTTACCGGGTCGTTGTTTTTTAGGTGTCCGACGTGTCCGAGTCGCTGCCCATCTCTTTTTTCAGGTGTACGACGTGTACGGACCTAGCCGCGCGGCTCGGGGCCACCTGGGGCAGGCCGGCAGTCTACGGTACACTGCATGGGACGGCGCGCACGGACAGCGAGCCGCGGACTAGAGAGCACGTAGGCAACCACTCGTGAGCGAGCAGCACTATCTCCCCGTCCCCATTCCCGCGCCATCGGCCCGGCTGCCGGATGCCGCCAGCCCGGCCCAGCGCCTGCTGGCTGCCTGGCTCAGCGGTCGCTCGCAAGCCACGCTCCGCAGTTACGCTGGCGATCTGGCCGACTTCGCGGGCTTCCTCGGTGTGGCCACGTCCGCCGAGGCCGCCGGGCAGCTGCTCGCGGCCGGTCCCGGCGCGGCGAACGAGATGGCTCTGGGTTACAAGGCCGATCTGCTCGGCCGCGGGCTGGCCGCGGCCACAGTCAATCGCCGGCTGGCCGCTCTGCGTTCGATGCTCAAGCTCGGCCGGACTTTGGGCCTAGCCAATTGGTCCCTGGAAGTGGAGGGCTTGCGGGCCGAGCCGTACCGGGACACGCGCGGGCCAGGAGCGGCGGGCTTTCGCCGCTTGCTGGAGCAACTCGCCGGGCGAGCCGATGCGAAGGGCGTGCGCGATCGGGCCATTTTGCGGTTGCTGTTCGATCTCGGTTTGCGCCGGGAAGAGGTGTGTCGGCTCGACCTGGCGGACCTGAACCGCCAGGCGGCGCAGATCGCCGTCCTGGGTAAGGGCCGGACGGCCAAGGTGCCGCTCACCTTGCCGACGCCCACGTTGGCCGCGCTCGAAGCCTGGCTGGCTGTCCGCGGCGAAGGGCCGGGTCCCCTGTTCTTCCGCCTGGACCGGGCGGGCAAAGGGAAGGGGCGTCTGAGTGGGCAAGCCGTCTATGCCCTGGTCCGTGGCCTGGGGGAGCAGGTTGGTCTGAAAGCCCGACCGCACGGGCTGCGCCACGCATCCATCACGCAAGCCCTGGATGCCACGAACGGAGATGTGCGGGCCGTGCAGCGTTTCTCCAGGCACAAGAGCTTGCAAACGCTCTTGATCTACGATGACCGCCGCGAGGACCTGGCCGGGGACATCGCCCGCAAGTTGGCCGCGGCGGCGTGAAGCTTGTGTAAAGCCCCGTAAGCAAGCCGGTTGTCACCGTGTAAGCATTCCGGAACGGCCTCCCTCGGCTTGTCCCTGTTTTGCCCGGACATGAATTCACATAAACATGTCGCCATTGCTTAGTTCCGTCGATTCGTCGGAGTAGGCGTCTTGGCCGGACCGCAGCTGTCCGCCCTGACATCCGGTTTGCATTACCAACGGGCACAAGTCGAAACGGAACCGATGCCTCCCCTCCCATCCTGCGAGCATCGGTCCCGGCATACTCGTTTCTTTCAGGAGTTGCTTGATGAAGAGACAATGTGTGGTGAGCCCATTCGTGCCGATGACACGCTACCTGTTTGCGGTTGGCGTTGTCCTGCTGTCCAGCCTGCCCTGTGTAGCACAAGCACCCAATTCTGACGCCTTCACGTTCTTCCAGAATAGCGGGCAACTCGCCAGCTTTCTGATTCCTGAGGACGACCCAACCTTGGATGGTGGTGGTCCCATTGGCTTGGGGTCATCAGGAGGCTTCTCCCCACTTCCGGATATGACCCAGTATGGGAATTACACAGTATTGACCGAAGGAAACGGAACCATCAGTGACGTTTTCGGGGTCGTGAACTTCAGCGGTACCTTCTTCATTGGTTTTCAATCTGATCCTGAAGGCGGCATTGCCAGTGTGTCTTCCACTTTCGTCAATCCCAATGGTGGGACACCTACCACCATGCCAGAAGGGAGCGGCGGTCCCTTCGATGCGACCAAGTACCTGAGTTCCGCCCAGCGAGGCCAAGGGATCACGGCCACGTTCCAGAGCGATCCTGCCGTCCCCGAACCCTCCACTCTGACCTTGCTCGGCCTCGGCAGCCTCGGGCTGGTGGGCTATGCCTGGCGGCGGCGGAAGCAGCCGGTGTAAGGCACTTTGATCAGAAGGAACCTGCACTATCCGAAGCCCCCCGGCCAGCTCGTAGCTGCCGGGGGTGTTTTGTGGTGCCGGGGGACTTTCCCAGCAGTCCTCTTTCTTGCCATGTGCCCCCCTCCTTCCGCAACGCATCGGCAAATGTCGATGATTCGAGACTACGCATCGTAGTACAGTGGGATCCCCTCTGTCAGCGGAACCGGGGACATGCTTGTGAAAAGGTTCATTATCGCAAGCATGCCCCTTGCTGAGCCTGGGCCGCGAGTGGCCGCGTTCCGAGGGCGCGGGTAAGGTCTCGGCCTGTCTCGTCGCTCCCGCGAGTGCTGGCCGTGGGGGATCCCGGGGCCGATCGCCGGCTCGCCTGCGGTTGCCGCCCGCGCCAGGGCCGGTTAGGATGGGGGCTTCTCCTGCATCGAGCCACGCCGCGGGTCGCGCGAGTCCATCCCGACCCGCAGCCCCTCTCCCCCATCGCAGAGGCCCTTCAGAGCCCGGCCTCCAAACCCGCGTCCGCTCCCCAACTTAAGTGCCCTTCCGCGAGGCCCTGGCACCCGCGACCCTGCCGGCGGAGTGCGTGCGGCAGCTGCCTGGCCGCTTCCCCTGGCGGCGGCGGTCTCCCGCCGGGCGAGCGCTGCCTGGGTGCCGCAGGAGCCTGCACGACCTCGGCGGCTGCCTGCTGTTGCTGTTTGGCTGCCAAGCCGCGCCGGGCAGCTTCGCGGAGGCTGGGTCGGTTGCTGGTCTTCATTGGTGGGGCCTCCAAGGTCAGGGGTTCCAGCTTGCCGAGGGCAAGTGCGGCGGGTACTCTGGGCGTTACTCCCGGTGAGGAGTCACAGTCATCGCATCGCCGGGAGCTGGCCGAGCGGCTCCGCCGGCGGTGAGACAGGATCGCTTCATAGCTTGATCCGCAGCAACTTCTTCCGCTCTTCCGCTTCCAGCCGCTTGACCTCCTCCAGGGCGTCCAGGTCCAGCCGGGCCTCGACTTGCTGGACCAGTGTGGTCCGCAACACGTCCACGGGAAGCGCGTCCAGCTCCACGGACACGTCACCGAACTCCGCGACGAATTTCGCTCGCCGGCTATCCTTCGCCTTGGTGACGTCGGGCGGCAAGTTGTAGCGGCGGATGTCTTCCTGGGTCAACGCGCACTTCACCACCTCGGGTTCACAAGCGAAGAACTCTAGCCGCTTCCGCAGCGAATGCACCATTTCCTCGCCGGAGGGATCGAAGTCCCCGAAGTAGAGCACCACCACGTCCTGGCCATTTCTGGACTTGTCGAGAAAACGGGCCGCGGCGTTGCGGATGCTGTCCCAGCCATCGAAGCCGCGGCCCACGTTCAGGGTGATTCCGAAGGGAGTCAGGGCGTCCTCAAAGATGCCGGACAAGGCATCCTTCTCCAGCCAGACCTCCAGATAGCCGGGCTGGCTCGACCAGACGTCGCGGCGGTAGGCCCGTTGCACCGCTTTCAGGAAGTCCGGCAGATCGTCCCACATGGACATGAGCCGCGGCCGCCGCAGCCGGTCTTCGATCCAGTCCCACGGAATGGTCCCGTCCTGGCGTGCACCCACCAGGGCGGCCGAAACCGCCTGATACTGGGAGCGGTTGTTCTCGATGATCTGGCGAGCGACCAGTTGGTAATAGACCTGCCGGACCGTCATCGGCTGGTGCTCGGACAGGATCTCGTGCGCGGCATCCAGAAGCTTCACGGTCTTTGCCTGCCTAGCCATCGGCTACCTCTCGACTTGACCCGTCTGTGGCTTCGTCCAGGACAGCCCCAGCCGCGTCCGGACTGCCCTCGGTGGCTTCCGGGCTGGCGGGCAGCTCCTCGACGCGCACGGCACGCAGCCCGAAGGACCGCAGCAGGCACTTCAAGGCACGCTTCAGCCGGACAGCGGCCGGCACGGCGTCGGGCAACGCCTTCAGGCGGACGACGTACTCAGGGGACTCCTTCGGGTTCATCGTGGACGCAGCTCCGTCTTGGGCGCTGTCCATTTACTACTGCGAACGTCCGGAATAGTGCGTTTTTTTCTCGCGTGCGCGTGCATCAGTTTTCTGTCTTGGTTCGACGCGCACGCGCGTGTAGAAAAAAAACGCCACACTGAGACAGACGAGGACCCTGCAAAAACACGAGGGAAAACGCATTTTATGTACTTCCGTATAGGACCAAACTCAGTGACACTCAAGGGGGTGGTGTCACTGAGATTTGAGTGACACCCCCTATCAGGTGTCACTGAGATTGTCCTCCTCTTGCCACTCGGCCGGGTCGTCAAGCATCCCTTCGGTGAGATCCCGGGCCATCACCGACAGGCGCTCCCCGCCCGCTAGCCTGTCTGGCACCCCCTGGTTTATGCGCGGGGTAGCATCCAGGATCTTGCCGCCCTCGCCCAGCCGAGTCAGCGAGCTTGATCGTATACCTCGGGTAGCTCCACCCCCATCTGCCCCGCCAGCTCGTAGCGTAGACCCAGGGCGATACTCAGTTGACCGTCAGCACAGGTGCTCGGCCTCCACCAGGCGGCGAACCCATCCTGGATGGGGATCCAGCGCTGGCGTCTGGTGCTCTCTTGGCGTGCCCGTCGTTGAGACTGCACACGGCTAAGCAGGCTGGCCCGCGCGGCCACGGACTCGCCGGCCACCTTGGCGACCTGGAAGGTCTTCATGGAGTGCCACAAACGGACCATTGCCGTGCGGAGCCTCTTGGCCGCGGCCGAGTCCGGATCCTGCGTGGCCTCTGTAGCGGTCGGCAGGTGGCGCGTCAGGTTAGCCCAGACGCCCTTGAGCAGCTCCTCGGCGGCCCACCTCGACGTGCCCGGCGGCAGCTGGTCCATCAGGTCATCAGGAGTGAACGCGAGCAGCTCAGCCCGCGTCATCTCCCTCGCGAGTGTCTCACTCCAGAGACCTCCCTTGGCGGGGCGATAGGTCAGGCGCAGCTCCGCTTGCACCCACCGGCTGACGAGCGCCCGCGCAGCGAGCCCGTCGCCGTCGCCTGTCTGTTTGGGTTCGTCCGCGATCGGCCCCGCCCAGCCGAAGAGGCTGGCCAAGGTGGTCTCGACCTGGTCGGAGGATTCCCCATTGGCCAGCTGGCGGAGAGCGCGGGCCGCATCCCTGAGTCCGGTGGGCGAGTTGCTGAGGAGCAGCTCGGTGGCTGAGGCATCCGGACGCAGGACGCGGACCGGCATAGTGAGCTTGCCGCCGGCGGCGCGGTTGGGGCGCCCGGGCCGCAGCTCGAGCCCGCCCAGGGCGAAGCTCTTGGTATAGCTCTGAACGGGGTGGCCATTCACCGAGGGACTGGCGCTCCTGGCCCTCGGCGTGCCATAGCCTTGCTCGGCCAGGTCCTTGGCGGCAGCCGAGAAATCGCCGCCGTGGCGCAGCAGGGTGTACGCCGCAAACTTGGTGTGCGTGCTGCACTTCCGCCCCGATGCCGGGCCGGGAAAGGGATCGGCGTTGCTTGAGAAGACGGCGAGCAGCTCGTGGCCCTTGCCGTTGGCGCAAACGCCCGTGGTGGCACTCCAGCTAATGCTCTTGCCCGGACGACGCCAGTAACGGACCTGGCCGCTCTGGCGGGCCAGCTCCCAACCATCCAGGATCTCAGCCCAGTCGGGACCGCGCTGGCAATAGTCATCGCCGGGCGAGAGGCCAGATCCAGATGGCCGTGGCGTGGAGCTGTAGCGCTCCTCTTCGACCGGCATGCGATCGAACGATACCGCCACCCGGATGAGTAGGTCATACTCCTGCGGCATCACCAGGCCGACCTGGGTAATCTTGGGTCCCGAGTAGTGCTGATAGAGACCCCCCGTCGGATGGCATGCTCCTGGGCTGCCCGGAGCCAGGCAGTAGCCGCCCTCATTCTTGGCCTCAAACAGGGTGCGGCGCTTCGGCTTTCCCGGCAGCGGATCGGGGACGGGCTCCTCGGCCAGCTTGCCGGTG
>JBGQLF010000699.1:0-6101 GCA_041499985.1 Gemmataceae bacterium | reverse complement strand
GTCTCCCTTCTCGGCCATCGACAGTCCGAGGGCCAGCTTGCGCAGCTTCCAGATACGGGCCTGGGCGGCGCCATCGAAGGCGCGGTGATAATGGTAGCCGCCGCGTTGCTTCTGGAGCTCGGCGACGAGGGCCTCCACGCGCGGCGCTAGTTCATCGGCGCGATCGCCGTAGAATTCGATGAGCAGGATCCCGCCGGGATCGCCCTGGATGAAGTCTCGGAGTTGGGCTGCATCTCGATTCATGCGCGTGCTGTCGAGCACGTACTTGTCGATGACCTCGACCGCGGCGGGGTGATGCGTCAGGATGGCGGGAGTCGCGGCCAGGGCGTCGAGTAGCTCGGCGAAATGGACCACCAGTAGGGCTCTGGCCTTGGGCAGCTCGACCAGCCGTAGTTTGGCTTCGAGCGTGACGGCCAACGTGCCCTCGGAACCAACCAGCAGATGGGCCAGGTTGAATCGCGGGCGCAAGTGCGCGGCTGGTTCCTGGGCAGGACGAAAACGGTCCAGATTATAGCCTCCAACCCGGCGTAGGATCTTGGGATAGCGCCGGTCGATTTCTTCCGCATGCTCCTCCGCGAGGCTGCGGACCATGCGATAGCATTCGCCTTCGAGGTCCATCTGCCGGCACTTGGTTTCGAGATCAGCGTCGTCCAGTGGCCCTAGGTGCAGCACACTGCCATCCGCGAGAACCACCCGCAGTTCCAGCACGTGGTCCACAGTTTTGCCGTGAATGAGCGAATGCGTCCCGGAGGAATTGTTGGCGATCATGCCGCCGATCGTGGCCCGGTTGGACGTGGAGATATCCGGGGCGAATTGCAGTCCATGGCGCTGCACGGCCTGGTTCAGATCGTCGAGCACACACCCCGGCTGTACGCGCACCCAGCGCTCGGTTGGGTTGATTTCCAGAATCTCGTTGAAGTACTTGGAGCAATCGAGCACGAGTCCGGGGCCAATCGCCTGGCCAGCCTGGGAGGTGCCGCCACCGCGCGCCGTGAGCGGGACGTTGTACCGGGCGCAGGCGTCGATCGTGGCGAGGATGTCGGCCTCGTCCTTCGGCAGGACGACGCCGAGCGGCACGATCTGGTAGACACTGGCGTCGGTGGAGTAGAGCGCCCGACTGAGGCGATCGAAGCGCACCTCGCCGCCGACGGTCTTGGTTAGGGTGGCCCGCAGCCCCGCGACATCCTTCTCCGGGACGGAAGCGCTTGGCAGAATCTGTGGTAAGGACGTGCGACTCATGTCCGTTCCTTCTTCTCACTCAGTCGCAGAAGACCATCCCGGAGCCTCTGGAGGCCGCGTTCCAGGTTGTTGCCGCCTGCGGCAAACGAAACCCGCAGCGTCCCTTCGCCAGCCGGCCCATAGGCCGACCCATGAAGGACGACCACGCCTGCCTCGCGCAACAGAAAGCGGCGCACGTCTTCGGAAGACATCCCGAGCCGGCGCACATCCACCATGACGAAGAGTCCGCCTTCCGGCACCAGCGGCTGGACTCCTGGAATGCCCTGCAACCGGTTGACGACCAGGTCCCGGCGGGCCTGGTATTCCTCAGTCATCTGCTGGACACACGCTTGCCCCGAGCGCAGCGCACAGGCCGCTGCATCCTGGACAAAGGTGGCCGGTCCACGGCTGAATTGCTGCAACACGAGCAGCATCGCCTGGATCAGCTCAGCAGGCCCGGCACAATAGCCGACGCGCCAGCCGGTCATGGCATAGGTCTTGGACAGGCTGTTGACCAGCAACGTTCGCGCGCGTGCCGGTGGAGAAATGCCGGCCGGCGAGATGTGTCGATGGCCATCGTAGATGAGCGCTTCGTAAATCTCGTCGCTGACAACGAACAGGTCTCGCGCCACGGCCACGTCAAGCACGTCCTGCAATTCCGCCGCTGTCAACACGCTGCCGACCGGATTCCAGGGCGTATTGAGCAAGATCAGGCGCGTTCGTGGTGTGCAGCCTGCTTCGATGGCGGCCCGGTCGAAGGAGAAGCGCCCGTCCCGAATGGTCGCAGGGATGCCGACAGCCCGGCCGCCCCAGAGAGCGATCGGCGATGCGTAGGCGTCGTAGATGGGGTCCGGCAGCAAGACCTCGTCGCCCGGCTGCACCAGCGCCGCCAGGGCCACACACAGGCCACAGGTGGCGCCGTCCGTGATCAGGATCTCGCTCTGGGGATCATAGGTCAGATCGTTGTCGCGGCGCAGCTTCTCCGCCACCGCCTGACGCAGTCCCGGTTCGCCTTGATTGTCTGCATACCCAGTCCGGCCGTCCTGCATAGCGCGCTGTGCGGCCTCGGCGATGTGCGCCGGCGTGGGCGTATCGGGTTGTCCGCGCATGAGGGAGACGACGGAACGGCCCTCCGCCTGCACCTGGCGAGCTTCCTGGAGTACTCGGTTGACGACGGTGGGCCGTAGATCGGCCACGCGTGCGGCGAGCGGAGTGCGCTCCATTGCGGTTGCCTCACGAGCCAACAGGTCCCTTGTGCTGCTCTCTTGATTGGACGGAGAGAAGGGGTCGATGTCAAGCTTGGGATCGCAGGGTTGAGATTGCAGATTGCAGATATGCCTTTTGACTGCTCTCTTGCACTTGCAGCTGCTAGTCGACAGATTTCGCTTGAGAGAAGCCAGCTGGCATGGTTGATTGCAGGAAGTGAGTTGCGTTGCCGCGCCGGAGGAGCGCTACCCAGGAACTACTTCTTGCGGAGGATCTGTCATGGCAACCCGTGTACGCTGGCTGGGGCATTCCTGCTTGTTGCTGGAGAGCGATGGCCGGCGCGTGCTTATTGATCCGTTCTTGACCGGCAATCCCGCGGCAGCCGTCAAAGCCGAGGAAGTGGCCGCCGACTTCATCCTGGTTTCGCACGGCCACGGCGACCACGTGGGCGACACCATCGCCATTGCCAAGCGGACCGGAGCGATGGTGGTGGCCAACTACGAGATCAGCCAATGGTTGCAGTCCAAGGGGCTGACCAAGGTCCACGGCCAGCAGCACGGCGGGGGTCACGGCTTTGCCTTCGGGCGGGTGAAGTTGACCCTGGCCTTCCACGGCTCGGCGTTGCCGGACGGCAGCAACGGCGGCAATCCCTGCGGCTTCCTGATGTACTTCCAGGACGGCACCACGGTGTACGACGCGGCCGACACGGGCCTGTTCGGCGACATGCGTCTGATCGGCGAAGAAGGGTTGGACCTGGCGATCCTACCGATCGGCGATAACTTCACGATGGGACCCGATGACGCCCTGCGTGCCGTCAAGCTGCTGCAACCGAAGAAAGTGCTCCCGATCCATTACAATACCTGGGAGCTGATTGCCCAGGATGCCGCCGCCTGGGCCGTGCGCGTCCGTCAGGAGACCAAGACCCAGCCGGTGGTGCTCAAGCCCGGGGAGTGGATGGACGTATGAGTCGGAGCCCGAAGTGCTCGCGCGGGAAGCTTCTCCCGCGCGAGCACTTCGGCGCTCACCAGCCCAAGGCCTTGCGCAGGTCTTCGAGACCACCGCGCACTGCTTCTTCCGGCGTGGGAAATGTGCCCTTGCTGTCCAGACGCCGGCCGTTGTTGGTCTGCATGATCTGGCAGCCGCATTGACCCGCCGCCGGCACGGGCACCAGGCGGTACTGCGGTTCGTCGCCGAAGAGCACGAACCAGGCATGTCCATCCGCGCCCAAGCGAAGCGTCCCGTTGCGCTGGCGCAACCAGTCGGGTGTTGTCACGGCCATCAGTGACCTCCAGGATTCAAGTTTCGAAGAAGGGCAAGGCGGTCACTCCGGCAGCGGTTGGCCCTTGGTCTCCGGGGCGAAGGGCAGCGCGATCAGGCCGACGAGGAAACAGCTGCACATCGTCACCCCCGCGTAGCGGTAGCTCATTTCTTCCCCGTAGCCGCCAAAGACGCGGCTCGCCAACAGCCCCAACGTCAGCGGGCCGATCGCCGCCACATAACGGCCGACGTTGTAGCAGAACGACGTGCCGGTACTGCGCAAGCGCGTCGGGAACAGCTCGGGGAAGTAGATCGCATAGCCGCCGAATAGCGACAGCTGGCAGAAGCCCATCAGGGGGACCATCCAGAAAACGTCGGCGAAGCTCTGGAGATACCAGAAGGTCATGGCTGTGCTCAGCAGGGCGAGCACAAAGGCAAGGGCGAACGCAGGCCGACGGCCCGTGACGTGGGTCAGCCAGCTGAAGGCGAGGATGCCGGCGGCGGCCCCGGCATTCTGCACGAGCGACACGATCCCCACCCAAAACGTCAGCTTGCCGGCGACCTCTTCAGGCGAGAACGTCTTGCGGAAGACCGCTCGGACCAGCTCGAAGCTGAAGAAGCCGATGCCCCACAACCCGACCACGCCCGCGAACGCCAGCAGCAGGCCGACGATGGCATTGTGCCGCCAGCGCGGGTTCTGAAAGAGTTCCCCGTAGGAGCCGGCCTTGTGGATCCCGCCGGCAGCGACAGCCGCCTTCCACTTCTCCGGCTCGCGCAGCCGGCGCATCACCACCACCGCCAGCAGCGCCGGCAGCACCCCGACGAGGAACATCCACCGCCAGGCACTGATGTTCGCCGCCTGGCCGACCACGCCCGTCTGTTCGAGCTGCCCCAAGCCCATGCTGATCAGCGCCGCGCCGATGTTGCCGAACGCCGAGCAGGCTTGCAAGGTACCCAGCGCGTGCGGCCGGATGCGGTCGGGCATGACCTCGGCCAACAGGGCGACGCCGACGGCGAACTCCCCGCCAACGCCCAGGCCGGTTAAGAAACGGTAAGCGGCGAAGTCCCAGACACCGACCGAGAGGGAGCTGAGTCCGGTGAAGAAGGAGTAGAGCACGATGGTCAGCACCATCGTCTTGGCCCGGCCAACGCGGTCGCCCATGACGCCGAAGATGATGCCGCCCGTGGCCCAGCCGATCATGAAGATGGAAGTGGTCACGCCGCCGAAGAACTTGACCGAGTCGTCCCCGGGGGCGACTCCGAGCAACTCGGCAATGGCCGGGTTGCGGGCCAGGTTGAACAGCTGCTGGTCCATCGTGTCGAATAGCCAGCCCAGGGCAGCCACGATGAAGACGAAGAGGTGGTAGCCAGTCAGCTCGCGCCACCAGGGGAGACCTGGCTGGCCTTGCGCGTTGACGTCGGGCGAGGAATCGACAGGATGCATAGCACCTCGGGAAGGGAAAGTCCTCAGAAGGCAGCAGTTCGGGGCGAGTTGTTGATAGATATACCGCCTCCGACGGTTGGATGCCAGCATTTACCCCTGCCATCTCATTTTTGGTATCATAAGGGTTCCCCTGCTGCGCAGCGTGCCAGCCAGGAGCCGAGGGGTTTAACCCCTCGGCACGTACGGCAAAAGAGGCGCACGAACCATGGCGGACGCCCCTGGCCCTCGCGTTGGGTTTCTCGGAGCGGGCAAGATGGCCACGGCGCTGGCGCGCGGCTGGCTCCGCGCCGGCCTGGTGAGTGCCGAGCACCTTTTGGCCAGCGATCCCGTACCTCAGGCACGTCAGGCCTTCGAGGCGGACACGGCACAGCACGCCACGGACAGCAATCGCGACGTGGTTCACGACAGTGATCTGGTGGTCCTGGCCGTCAAGCCGCAGTCGATGAAGGGACTTCTCGGCGAGATCCGTCCGTGGGTCACGGCCCGTCACCTGGTCCTCTCGATTGCCGCCGGCATCTCGCTCCGACAACTGGCCGAAGGCCTGGGCCCGGACCGGCGTTTGGTGCGGGTCATGCCCAATACACCGTGCCTGGTCGGGGCGAGCGCGGCGGGCTACTCGCCGGCCGAGACCGCCACGGCCGAGGATGTGGCGCTGGTGGACCGTCTGTTGAACGCGGTCGGCCGGGCGTTTCGGCTGCCGGAGAGCCTGCTCGACGCGGTCACGGGCCTGAGCGGGAGTGGGCCGGCGTTTGTGTACGTGATGATCGAAGCCCTGAGCGACGGCGGCGTCCGGGTGGGCTTGCCGCGTGAGGTCGCGACGGTGCTGGCGGCGCAGACGGTGTTCGGTGCGGCCAAAATGGTGCTGGAGACCGGGTCGCATCCGGGGGTGCTCAAGGACATGGTGACCAGTCCTGGTGGCACGACGATCGCCGGGCTGCATGCGTTGGAACGCGGTGGGCTGCGGGCGGCGTTGATC
>JBGQLF010000698.1:0-6103 GCA_041499985.1 Gemmataceae bacterium | reverse complement strand
GCGGGCCATCCAGCGGCCGCGCCGTGGGCGAGAAGGCCCGTCAGGTCGGCCGCGCCGGTCGCGGTGCGCGCTCATGCTTTTACGGTTATTAATCGTATCTGCATCCGTTTTGACCATGCCAAGATCGCGGAAAGTGCAGCCCTTTATGCAACTGACCGCTCAATTCGCTCCGTTGTTTGAAGTTCAGGCTGACTGGCTTCTGGTCGGAGTCTGGGAAGACGAAGCCTTTACTGGAGCACTGGCGCAACTGGATGCCCAACTGGGCGGCTTGCTCGCGCGCTTGCGTCAGGCCGGAGATATCACCGGCAAACCTAATGAACTAACTCCGCTGTTGGGCCGCAATGGGGCGGCAGCGGAGCGCCTTCTTGTCGTCGGTCTGGGCAAACGCGACACCGCGGATCGTGCCCGCCTGAGTGATGCCGCCGCGGCTGCGGCGCGAGCGGTTACCGGCAAACAACGCGGCCGCATCGCTTGCGCCGTGCCGGAAAACGTGCCGGGTCTCGGTGGGGGGGACGTTGCTTTGGCCCTGGGGGCCGGTTTATTTCAGGGGTGCCAGGGGCCGGACTTGCGCAAGAGCGAACCGGCACGTTTCGTTCCTGGCGAACTGGGTCTCGTCGCGGCTCCCTCGGCCCCGATGGATGAAATCCGGCAGAGCACCCGCCGTGCCGCCATCGAAGGACAAGCGGTGGGATTGGCGCGGGAACTCGTGAACACGCCCCCGTGCGATCTCTATCCCGAGACCTTTGCCGCGCGGGCTCAGCAGGTCGCCGCTGCCACGGGCGTGGAGTGCACCATCTTGAACGAAAACCAACTGGCAGCGGAGCGGATGGGGGCGCTGCTGGGAGTGGCACGGGGTTCGGATCGGCCGCCACGCCTGGTGGTGCTGCATTACCGTCGCGGAACCAATGGCCACACGCTGGGGCTCGTGGGCAAGGGGGTGACGTTCGATAGTGGTGGCCTGTCGCTGAAGACCACCGAGCAGATGGTGGATATGAAGTGCGACATGGCCGGGGCCGCGGCCGTGCTGGCCGCCGTCGGGGCCATTGCCGAGCTGCGCGTGCCGGTAAATGTGCTTGGCGTTCTCGCCCTGGTCGAGAACTTGCCGAGTGGTCGGGCCCTCAAGTTGGGTGATGTGCTGCGGGCCCGCAACGGCAAGACGATCGAAGTGCTCAATACCGACGCCGAGGGCCGGCTCATTCTCGCGGACGCGCTCGCCTACGCTGTGGAGCAGAAGGTCGATCATCTGGTCGATTTGGCGACGCTGACGGGAGCCTGTATGGTGGCCCTGGGCGTGGAGGTCGCGGGCTTGATGGGCAACCACGAGGCGTGGTGCCAGCAGGTCCTGGCAGCCGCCCAGCGCGCCGGCGAAAAGGCCTGGCTGTTGCCGATGTTTCCGCACTATGGCGAGTTGATCAAGAGTCCTGTCGCGGACATGAGGAACACGGGCGGAACCCGCTACGGCGGCGCGATCACCGCGGCGAAACTACTCGAACAGTTTGTCGACCACGTGCCCTGGGCGCACCTCGATATTGCCGGACCGGCCTGGGCCGAGCACGAAAGTGCGACCCGGGATCCCGGAGGCACCGGGTGCTTTGTCCGCACGCTCGTGGAGCTGGCGTGCGCTTACGGAGCCGTGGCCAGTGGGCGCTGATTGAGGATACAAGAGATTCTCTAATAGAGATATGTCACAGCCTTCCCGAGGGACACACTTTACGCGCGTCAACTTTTCACAATCTGCAAAAAATAGGTTGCAGCAGGACGGCTTCATGTTTTAATAGGTGTTCGTCCAATTCACCTCCCCCGAAGGGGGAAACGCCCAGATAGTGCGCCAAGGTGGACTCACTCACAGGGAAAGTGCGCGCCTATCACACTCCGGCTCGGATGTAAATGTTAAAAATTTCTGAGAACACCCAGGAACTTCGTTTTGCCGGTGGTGTTAACAGGACAGAGCACATCGCCCGTGGAAGGGGGACAACGTGATACGCTCTTCATCCTGCGCCGTTCTGGTCCTGATTTTGTTGAGCAGCAGCCTCTGGGCTCAAAACGCACCCGTCCTTCAAGTGTACGACGGCACGGCTCTGGCACCGGGCTCGGACAGCATCGCCAATGCCACGGGGATCGTCACGTTCGACCCCACGCCGGTGGCGATTCCCAAGTCCAAGACCTTCACAGTGAAGAATGTCGGTACCGCCGACCTGCTCCTGGCGGAGCCGATCGTGGTGCCACCGGGGTTCACCCTGGTTTCGAGCTTCGGCACGACGACCGTGCACCCAGGTGATTCCACGACGTTTGCCGTGGCCTTGAACGCGGCGAAGGCAGGCCGATTGAGCGGGCCGCTGTCCTTCCGCACCAATGACCCTCTCAGGAGAACCTTCAGCTTTAGTTTGCTCGGTCCGGTCCTGCCACCTCCCTCGCTGCAAATTCTCAATGACGGCAGCGCCGGCTTCAGTACGGTCGGGACATGGACCACCGACACGCAATCCGGCTTTCAGGGCGATCGCCATCTCAGCGACTCCGGCGACGGCACGAACACAGCCAGCTGGACCTTCACGGGACTGCTACCCGGAGACTACCGCGTCTCGGCCACCTGGTCGGCGCGGGCGGCACCCAAGGTGGCGGCGACCAATGCTCCCTTCACCCTTCTGGACGGCACGGCCCAGCTTGCTACCGTGGCGGTCAACCAGGGACTCGCTCCGGATGGCTTCGGCGACGCCGGGAGCCAGTGGCAAGATCTGGGCGGCCCCTACCGGATCACGAGCGGCAGCTTGGTGGTGAGCCTCTCGAATCGGGCGGACGGCACGGTGATCGCCGATGCCGTGCGCATCGAACGGCTGGGTTACCCGGGGCAGATCGCCGATAACAGCGGGGGTGCGATCCAGGGCACGTGGACCATCGCGACCAACGATGGCTTCCAGGGAACGACCCAGGCGAGCGCCGCGGGCGCCGGTGAGAATGAGGCTTACTTCATCTTTGGCGATCTGGCACCGGGACAATATCGCATCTCGGTCACCTGGTCCCCGGGAGCCGATCGGGCGACCAATGCTCCTTACACCCTGTTCGTCAACAATGGCTTGCAGCCGCTGACCACGGTCCGAGTCAACCAGCAGCTCGTTCCCGGTAGCTTCAGCGATGCAGGGGCGACCTGGGAAGACCTGGGCGGCTTGGGTAACCTGTTCCCCATCACGGGTACGGCACTGGTGGTCCGCTTGTCCAATGCGGCCAACGGCACGGTGATTGCCGATGCCGTGCGTCTCCAGCGCGTCAATACACCCCAGGTGTCCACCGCGTCCGACACGGTCCGCCTCCTGGAACAAGCGACCTTCGGCCCCACGACCGCGCTCATCCAGCAGGTCCGGTCGATTGGCTTCGACGCGTTCTTGAGCGAACAATTCACGGCACCGGCCTCGAGCTATCCGACGTTGCCGCTCATGCCGACGAACCAGGCAGTCGGATGTCCCGCCGGGTCCCCCGCGACCTGTGTGCGTGATAATTACACCATGTATCCGCTGCAAAATCGCTTCTTTGTCAACGCTCTGTACGGGCCCGACCAGTTGCGCCAGCGCGTGGCGTTCGCCTTGCACGAGATCTTCGTGATCTCCGGAGTCGACATTCCCCAGCCGAGTTGGATGGCCCCGTACTTGCAGATCCTCGATCGCAATGGGTTCGGCAACTATCGCCAACTGCTCGAAGAGATCACGCTCAACCCGGGGATGGGCACTTACCTCAGCATGGCCGGCAGCACCAATGCCGCCCCGAACGAGAACTATGCCCGCGAAATCCTCCAGCTCTTTTCCATCGGCCTGGATCAGTTGAATCCCGATGGCACCGTCCAGCTGGATGCGAACAACAATCGCATCCCGACGTATGATCAGAATGCAGTCGACAATTTCGCCAAGGCGTTCACCGGCTGGAATCTCGCCAAGGGCCAGGGAGTGCTCAACTATATCGATCCGATGGTCGCCACGCAGGCCAATCACGACATCGGCGTGAAGACCCTGCTCAACGGAGTGCAGCTGCCCGCCAACCAGTCGGCGCAACAAGATTTGAAGGACACGCTCGACAATATCTTCAATCATCCCAACGTCGGCCCCTTCATCGGCAAGCAGCTCATTCAGCACCTGGTGACCAGTACACCCAATCCGGCCTATGTGGCTCGCGTCGCGGCGGTCTTCAACAACGACGGTACGGGAGTGCGGGGCAATTTGCAGGCGGTGGTGCTGGCGATCCTCCTCGATCCGGAAGCGCGCGGTGATTTCAAGAGCGATCCGGCCTACGGTCATCTGCGTGAGCCGAGCCTGTTCATCTGCAACCTGCTGCGGGCCTTCAACGCCCAATCGGCGGATGGTAAGAAACCCAGCGACGGTTACCTCGATCCGCAGAGCGTGGCCATGGGCATGGATGTGTTTCGGCCGCCGTCGGTATTCAGTTATTTCCCAATCGGCAAGGTCGTGGGCAGCACCGGGACGCAGCCAGTGCTCGGCCCAGAATTCGGGATTGACACGACCGCCACGGCACTGACCCGGGCGAATTTCGTCAACACCATGGTGTTCGGCAAGATCGGCACGGGAACGAATTCTCCCAATGGTACCGCGCTGAATCTGTCGGGATTGCTGGTCCTGGCATTGGATCCGCCCAAGCTCGTCGATACGCTCGACACGCTGCTGATGCACGGTTCGATGCCTAGCGACATGCGCGACGCCATCATTACGGCGGTGAATGCCGTGGCCAGCACCAATCCGCTGAAGCGCGCCCAGACCGCGCTGTACCTCGTGGCGACTTCTTCGCAGTATCAGGTGCAGCGCTAATCCTACAACGCGGTTGCATGATCAAGTGGAGATTGCACGATGGATCCAACACGGCGACATTTTTTGCGCATGGCCGGTTACGGTCTGGGTGGAGCCGCTCTGACCTCCATCATCGAGCGGTTGAGTGTGACGACCGCGCTGGCCCAAAGCACCAGCGACTACCGGGCGCTCGTCTGCATTTTTCTCGCGGGCGGCAACGACGGGAACAATACCATCGTCCCGTTCGACGACTCCAACACGACGAACGGCGGCTACACTGCCTACTCGAAGATACGCAGCGGGGCGGGGTTGGCCATTCCCAAAACAGGGACTGGCAGCCTGTTGCCGCTCACTCCGATCCCGAACCTCGGCCCCTTTGGGCTGCATCCGGGCCTGGTGGAACTCCAGACGCTGTGGACCCAAGGAGCGCTGGCCGTCGTGTGTAACACCGGCCCGCTGGTGCAGCCGTTGACCAAGAAGGACTACCTGAGCGGCAAAGTGCCACTTCCCTATCAGCTGTTTTCGCATGCGGATCAGGTGGCGCAGTGGCAAACCTCCATCTCGAATACGCGCAGCGCGACGGGCTGGGGCGGGCGCACGGCCGACTACTCTCCGTCCTCCACCAGAGGTTTTCCGATCGTTACCTCGGTGGCCGGCGCGCCGATCTTTGCCGTCGGTGCCAACACGCAGCCCCTGGCCATCGGGCCGGCGCCGACGCCGCTCAACCAGGTCCTCCTCCTCCAAGGCTTCGGCACGGGGACGGACGATGTCGCTCGCAAGAATGCCATGGCTACATTACGCCAGATCGATCGGGGACCGGTGCTGGTGGCCACGGCGAGCGGCATCACCCAGGAGGGCCTCAGTGTCGGCGCCGACCTCGGTACCGATCAAACCCTGGCCACGGTGTTCCCGAATACCACCCTCGGCAACCAGCTCAAGCAGGTGGCCAAGGTGATCAAGGCCAACCTCCCGGCGTCCGGCCAGACACAATTCACGCTCGGCCTGAACCGGCAAATCTTCTTCTGCTCGCTGGGGGGCTACGACACGCACCAGGATCAGGTGCCCACCCAAGCAACTCTGTTACCGCAGCTCAGTAAAGCGATGATGGCCTTTTACGATGCGACGAAGGAACTCAAGGTCGACGCACAAGTCACCACCTTTACCTTGTCCGATTTTTGCCGCACTTTCCAGCCGTCTGGGTCCGGCGGAATTAATGAGCCTACCCAAGCTTCTCTGACGGCGGTTCCTTTCATCCTCATGCCCACGGCGACCGCAGCTTTGACGGCCCAGCCTACGCCAATCTCACCTCCGCCGGCGAT
>JBGQLF010000697.1:0-6108 GCA_041499985.1 Gemmataceae bacterium | reverse complement strand
TAAGGAGTGTGGCCCAAGACGTTCCCGGTGCGAACTGGCAACCGATCGCCCAACGGTTTTCCAGTGGCCAGCAATGCCGGACCTCGATCTGAGCCCAGGTCAATCGGTCTGCGCTCTCGGCGCGGGCACTCAGCTTCGTTCCGGGCGCCATCTGTTCCGGTACCGAAATGCGGACTCCGGACAGAGAGCGATCGAGCACCCAACCTTCCCAGTAGGCCGTCTGCGTCTCCGCGTCCGACAGGATCACCTTGATCGATTTGCCGTAACGGCGCGGTGCCTGACGGCGCTCCGCATCACTGCCCTCGAGAAAAGGGTCCGTTTGAAGACTCTGCTGCCCCTCGGCAGCGGTGGAGCGCAGCGGGAAGTGCTCCTCGGTAGCGCTCGAGACAAAAGCGTCCGTCCCGAGACTCTGTTGTTCCTCGGGAGGGGTTGAGCGCAACGCAGTCCGGCGCCGGCTGAGCAGGACACAGCCGATGAGAAAGGCCAAGGCCGTCGATCCACCGCCCACCGCCGCCACACCCCAGGTGCGCCAGGGCACTCCTTCCAGAACACAGAGCAATTCCCACAGCATGGCTAACAAGCCCCGACACGAGGCTTCCTCAAGGAGATGATAGGCGCCAACTAGGATTATCCTTGGATCTGCGGCTTAGCTACCAAAACTATAAGTCCGGGATTGCCCTCCGGCCAATTGATACCCCCAGGCCTGTCCTGCCGTCGCCTCCTGCGACCGGCAGTATCGGCATTTCCGGCCGCCCGCAACACCGGCCCAACCAGCACCTTGAGCACAATCGCTCCGGTGCACACCAAGCTGGCAGGGCGAACCCACCCGTCGGTGAGAAGGGGAGAAGGACCGCCGAATCACTCGGTTGCGGTCGCCCTCTCATCAATTTCTCATCATGCCAACCCTACAGTGACCAAGATTTCCGGCAGTACCGTGCTGTCGAGCCTGCCTTCGAACCGACAGCTCCTCTCCCCCTCTCCCCTGGGGCTGCCATTATCTGCGTGACGTGGGCTTGCTACTGTGTTATGACATCAAGGATTCAAGGCCGGCGTTTCCGGACCCTGCGGAGGGCGCGAACGGTTGCCAGCCGTGTGTTTTTTGGTCAAAGGAAAGAACATGAAGAGACGGTACGCCTTCACGCTCATCGAACTGCTGGTGGTGATCGCCATCATCGCGGTGTTGATCGGCCTGTTGTTGCCGGCCATCCAGAAGGTGCGCGAGGCCGCCAACCGCATGAGTTGCACCAACAATCTCAAGCAGCTTGGCTTGGCCCTGCACAGCTATCACGATTCCAACCGGGCGTTTCCGCCCGGCGTCACCGGCGTGCCGGCCGACGACGTGCAGTTCGGCCGTACCACCGCCTATGTTCTGCTGCTGCCGTACATCGAGCAAGACAACTTGCAAAAGAGCTGGAACCAAAACTTGTACTGGTACGACCCGGCGAACTTCGGCGCGGCCCAGACGCCCGTACGGCTGTTTTTCTGCCCCAGCAACCGTACCACCGGCATCATCGACTATTCGACGGTGCCGATCGGCCCGCTGCCCAATCCGGCGGCGACGGATTACCTCTTCTGCAAGGGCGCCAATGCCGCGCTCGCCGGTCGGCCGTCCTATCCAGCCGCTTTCCGCGGGCTGTTCGAGATCAACGTCGGCACGCGCCTGGCCGACATTACCGATGGCACGAGCAACACCTTCGCGATGGGCGAAGGAACGGGCAACAACGCGCGTTACCTGGCCCGCCAGACCTACAGTGCCACGACCGCGACCATTCATCCGGTCACGCACCAACCGATTCAGATCGACCAGGCCTGGTCCGTCGGTTCGACGAACAATGTCTTTTTCCAATCGGCCGGCTACCTGTTCGGCCACGTTCTTGGCGTGACGGCCTTGCGTGGCGGCTTTACGCCGGTGATGGACGAACCGATGAACAATCGGCTGGTCCTGGCCGCGGTCGATAACAATAAGTCGCTGGATAACAGCAATGCCACTTCGCCGGATCAGCTGTCCGGTTTCCGCAGTCTGCACAGTGGCGGCTGCAATTTCCTCTTTGCCGATGGCAGTGTGCATTTTATCGCCGATTCGTTGTCGCCCGATGCGTACCGTGCTCTGTCCACGATCGCGGGAGGCGAAATCGTCAACAGCAATCTGTGAGAGGTTGCGGAAGCGGTGGAAGCTGGAGCGGAACGGATCAATAGGCCAACGTGAAAAGCTGTGCGGGACCGTTGTAGATGTGGAGGCAACGCGCGAGAACATCGCGGCCGATGAGGGCTTGATACCCCAGCTGGCCCAGGGATTGCTCGACGACCGGCTGAGTACGCAGGACCAGGTGGGCGCGGGCGTTCCCGGAAGGGTGCACGATCGTCAGGCTGACTGTGTACTCGGCGGCCCAGGTAATGCCACCAGCTGCCGGCACATTGGCAAGGACGAATTGTTTTGGGATCACACCCACGTGCACCAAGGGAGCGAGGGCCTGCGGGTCCGCGCAGGACACTTCCGCGCCAGTATCGATCAAGGCGTGGAGAGCAAGAGGCGTGGGAACTGGACGGCCCGCATTACGGAGCGTTTGCAGGTCGGCGGCGCTCAGACCAACGAGTACGTCGATGAGCGGGCCATCGGGCCCGATGGGCACGTTCAGGGTATGCATGGATCAGACCGGCTCGTCCAGACCGAGTTCCTTGGGAAAAACACTAGTAAGGTAGCGGGAGTCGATCGGTTGAGCCAAGTAGACGTCAAGGCCAAAGCGCTCGGCACCAGCCTGGTAGGCGTCTTCGGCTGTATCCCAAATGCTGATCACCTGGTCGCCCTTGATCAAGACGGCCCGGCCCTCGTGGCCCTCCGCCAAGAGGCGTGGAAGCTCTCGCCGGTACGTGTTGATTTCCCGCTTGAGAAGGAGGAGGGCCTTGGTCGCCGGGTGAAGGTTTCCGCCATCCGATTTGCCGGTCTGGTTTGTGTCCGGGGTCATGGTCGAACTTCTCCACAGTCCAGCGGCTCCAGGTCACAGGTCTCGGCGCCCACTGCTCACATTATAATCGGAATCTGTACTCTTTGCGTCTCGAAGAACAGGACACTCCCGGCTGCTCCGAGAACCACCAGTTTTCCCAACCCAAGGGTGCATCGCTACCGAGAGCGCCGAGCCGTTTTCCTTCTTGCACCTCTCCCGAACCCGATTATCCTGTAACAAGGTAGTGTCGCCAAGCTCCTGATCTACCGCCCCACCAAGGAGATTGCCTCATGCACGCCTTGCTTGCTTCGGTACTCCTCGTGGTCCCGATTCCGCTTGCTCAGGTTGTATCGGAACGGCCGAGTCTGCTCGGCACGGTCCAAGACGAACGCGGGCTTCCATTGGTTGGAGCAACCGTCTTCATCTACACGGCGGCCCCGCGCCAGGGCATCGGCATCCTCTGACCGTCGTGCTATCCCGACTGCTCCAAGAAGGGAGTCACGGACGGGCAGGGCAAGTTTGCTCTGAAGGACTTGGACCCCGAGCTTGTTTTCAAACTTCTCGTGGTCGCGGAGGGCCGTATTCCCACGTTCTCGGCCAAGCACGTCGATCCGAACACGGGGCCGATCACTTTGGAACTGAAACCTCACGATCTCGACCAGCGTGACCCTGCCCTGGTGTTCCGGGGGCGCGTGGTCGATGAGGCAGGCCGGCCTCTGGCCAGTGGCGTGGTCACTCCCAAAGGCTTTCGAAAAGGTGGCGAGGGTCACGGTGATCTCCGGGGTATCGACGCCCTTGCGGTCACTAACACGCAGGGGGAATTCCGCCTGGGTGTTTCCGAAAGGGGATTGGCCCTGTACTTCCATGTCGATGCCCGAGGGATGGCTCCAAGGAACTTCCAGCCCCTGCTGGTTGGCCCGCAGACGCACGAGTTGAAACTGGTATCCGGTGTGACCATCGTGGGAAAGGTGCTGCAAGAGGACAAGCCTGTGGCCGGCGTGGTCGTCGGCCTGGTGCAACAGGATCGTAGCGGGGGCGACTTCATTGGGGACTTCAAGATCAGCACGGATCCCCAAGGCGTTTTCACGTTCCGCAACGTGCCCCCGAGCGAGTCGTACTACATCTATGGCATCATGGACAGCTGCCGATCCCACGGGGCCATCGCCATTCAACCGGTAAGAGTCCGGGCGAGCGGAACGATCAAAGAGATCGGCACTTTGACAATGGGCCTGGGGCACCGGCTCTCGGGCCGAGTGATCCTGGCAGATGGCAAGCCGGTCCCACCGGGCACACGGGTGAGTCTCGGGCGCGACGCTGCTTGGGATAGTCAGATTGCGACCGTTGCGGAGGATGGCACGTTCACGTTTACTGGGCTGCCTGCCGAGCGCTGTCGGCTTGGGGTGCATGTCGCCGGCTACCACATGTCGCCTAAGAACAGCAGCTATGACTTCCTCCACGGCGGCTTATTGGGCATGATCAAGGGTGACAAGGAGGAGCTACATCTATTGCTTGAATCAGGTCCGCCGCTCCGTAATCCAGGCCGCCTGAGTCGGGAGCAGGCTCTGGAGTATCGCCGTCTCAAGGACACCCCGCTGCGGGGTGTTGAGGCGAACGCCATTGACAAGAAAGGGCCATAAACTATCCAACTCGTGGACCCAGAGCTCAGCGCGAACGATTCTTGACCCGGTCCGCCTCGCCGATCGCGACCTTTTCTTCCTTGCCCTCCTCCAACGTGACGCGCCTCTGTGCGAGAATCTGTAGTCGAGGGGGGCCGGGGGGACGAGCCTCCACAGGTGTAGCGGAGGTTCGGGGGGGATAAACCACAACCGTATATCTGCCGTCGGGCAGGTCGTCGACTACGAAGCTTGTGCCGTCAGAGGCCATGGTCACCGTATAAGACCGGAACGGTCCCTGGAGTTGGATCCTGTTAAACTCCGGAAAGGCTTTGCGATCAATCGTTCCCACAAGCCGAGCTGGAGCAGGTGCCTGGATCACTAGACGGGTACGCTCCTTCTCCGGCAGCTTTTCCAGATGCTCCACGCCGCCGTTGGGGATGCCTTTGCCCTGGTAGACCAGGTCGATGTCGGCGTCGCTCGGTATACCCTGGAACACGAAACTGCCATCGGCGGCAGTCGTTTGGCGCTGCACCTGGAGGATGTTGGAGCCCTGGCCGAACTGACCCGACTCGATCAGAGTCCAGCTGAACGGGAAAGTGTTGGGCCGCCGGGGCCAATCTGTGGACACGACGACCACCAGTTGGACACCGGGAACAGCTTCGCCGCGGTGGTTGACGAGCTGACCCTGCACTGTCAAGAGCCTGGCCGGGTCCTCCGCCGTCAAGCGAATCTCTACGGTCGCCGCTTCCGACCCGGCTTTGGTCACCACGACACGCCGGACGATCTCACGCCGATAGCCCGCCGCGGTAATGCGGACCTGTAACGGCATGCCTGCTGGCAAGTCCTTCAGCAGGAACTCGCCCTGCGCCGAGCTGAACTCTTGCCCCGGATTGGACCAGCTGGCGTTAAAACTTGGGACCGGTTCGTCTGGCTTGCGGGCCTGGCTGATGGTGAGGCGGACGTTGAAACGCGGAATCGGCTTCCCCGTGGCCGCGTCCACGACCCGGCCTTTGATGAAGCCCAGGGAGTGCAAGGTGATCACGACGTCCTTGTCGCCGTCGAGGGGCAGTTCCGTATCGCGGATCTGAGAATGACCTTCTGCCCCGACCGTGAAGCGCACCCGTGCAGACAAGGAGTCGAACTGGAACCGGCCCTGGGCATCCGTGGTCGTGGTGTCACCAGATTGGCTTCCCCCGCCGTAGGGATTCACATGTCGGAAGTACACGCGCGCGCCGGGAATCGGTTTGCCAGCGTCGTTCACGATACGCCCCTGGATGCGATGCGACGGCTCCAGTTTCACAGTTACTTCAGGAGGCCGAGTTGCCAGGGTGGGCTTCAGATCGACAAACTGGGGAGAGAAGCCTTTGGCGCGCACGACCAATTGGTCGCCGCTCAAACCCGCATACACGTTCTCAAGGAGAAACTTCCCTTGCGTATCCGTTTGGGTGCGGCGGACCTCATCCCACGCCATGTTGCTCTGGTTGGTGACCTCCGCCCCGGCGATCGGCTGGCCTTGCCGGTCGGTCACTACCCCCTGCACCGGGCCGCCG
>JBGQLF010000696.1:0-6108 GCA_041499985.1 Gemmataceae bacterium | reverse complement strand
TCACCTTGTCACCTTGTCACCTTGTCTGCTGGTCTGCCTGGCGTGGGCTGTCTTCCCGCCCATCGCCCGGGCCGACGGTGGCAGTGTGCGGCTGTCGGAGCGCCAGGGGGGCTACCAGATAACCATCTTCACCGCGCCGACACCTTTCCGTGCCGGTCCCGTCGATATTAGTGTGTTCGTCCAGGATGCCGCCACCGGGAACCCGGTACCGGACGCACAGGTCACCGTCCAGGCCAGGCCGCAGGGTCGGCCTACCCAGGTCCTTCGCGCTCCCGCCACAACCGACGCGGCGACCAACAAACTATTTCACGCGGCCCTCTTCGAGCTTCCCGAGCCGGGCTGGTGGGAGGTGGAGGTCGCAATCGAAGGATCGCGAGGATCGGCCCAGGTGCGGTTCGCGTTGGCAGCTGCTGAACCTTCGCCCCGGTGGCTTACCTTGTGGCCGTGGATCGGCTGGCCAGTCGTGGCGCTCGTGCTGTTTGGCATGCATCAATGGTTGGTGCGAAGGAAAGAACGGGTTGGGGCCCGCTGGAGCGTGGCGGCGGGTGGTCGATGGGACGGTCGTCTCGAAGGCGGTCGAGCAAGCCGATAAGATGAGGCCAGGGACAATTGAGCTGCCGGCTCGCCAGGACGAGGAGACACCGATGGACACGTTTGAAGTACGGACCCGCCAGCGCACGGAGTTGGTGGAGATCACCGAGCCCGTGCGCCAGGTGTTGCGCCGGCAGGACTTGCGTCAAGGGGTCTGCGTCGTCTACTGCCCGCACACGACCGCGGCAGTGACAATTAACGAGAACGCCGACCCCGATGTCGTCCATGACATGCTTGCCTGGTTGAACCGAGCCGTGCCGAAGCAGCAGGCTGATTTCCGTCATGGCGAGGGCAACAGCGATGCCCATATCAAGGCCAGCCTGGTCGGCTCCAGTGTGACGGTGCTGGTGGAGGGGGGCGATCTGGTGCTCGGGCGCTGGCAGGGGCTGTTCTTCTGCGAATTCGACGGCCCGCGGACACGGTCGGTGCAGGTGCAGTGTCTCACCCAAGGCAACGCTTAGGGCGGAAGCGATCCGCCCTGAGGTGCCGCCTCGGTCCTTCCGCACGGGTAGACCCGGAGCGGACAGCGGCGTTTGAGGCCTTGCCGCCGGCTTGGCTGCTCTCCCCATTTTTGTGATAAGAAACGTAAGAACTGAACTTGCCGCACGGCTGTTTCATGATATTATTCAAGCACGGCCCGTCAAAAACGTGATAATCAAGGATGAGTCAAGGAAGCACTGGGCCGCCAGGTGATGCCGGAACCTTCGCGAGGATGCGAGCTTGAGTGGCAACCTTACCGGGAGTTACCGAGTCCGTGCGCTTCGTACGGCCTTCGACGATGTGCGTCGCCTCTGCCCGAAGACCAAGGATCGGTTAGCGATCCGCCGCCACGCCTTGAAACTGCGGTATTGGCCGCGGAACCACCCGACCAACGAGGCGGGCCGGCTGTTGGACTTGGATTGGGAATGGGTCCGTTCCCTGCCAGGCCTGCACGTCGGCGAGTTGCGGCTGCACGACCGGATCGGGGGGCACGATAACTGGCGCGTGATGTTCTTCGTCGGGGACGCGGCGGTCCGGGACCCGCTGCCCGTCATCTGGGTCTTGCGGGTGATGCAGAAGAAGCGGAACGATTTCTCCGCGAACGACCTCGCCATCTTCAAGGCCCGCAGGCAGGTCGTCCTGGCGCGGTTCTATCACAATCGCCCTTAGACTGAAAAGGGCGTGAGCGGGCCAAAGATCCCTCTTGGGCAGGCGGGAGGATTCATGGGAGCAGTCCTGGAACCGGGCGTGATGCTAAGTCAGACATTCGCGCGCTGCCTGTGCGCCTACTTCGAATGCAGCGCCGAGATGCAGCAAGTTGTCCTGGAGATGGCGCGGGTCGTGAGTGACCCGCAGGCAGACCAGGACGAACGCGACGCGGCAGCCGCGACCATCTCTGAGATTCTCTTCCCTTCAGGCACGGCTGGGGAACTCGGCGTCGATCTGGAGGAATCGGAGGCGATGGAAACGGAGGAGGGCAAGGCTGTTCTGGAAGCGATGGACGAGGAGGAGGCTACGTTTGCCAGCCGAGTGGGCGCCCTGATGGAGCAGCAGGGCATGACGCAGGCCGAGCTGGCCCAAAAGATCGGCGTGGGCCAGCCGGCCGTCTCCATGATGCTGGCCCGGCAAGGCCGGCCGCAACTCCGCACGGTCGTGAAGATCGCTGAGGCGTTGCGCGTGTCTGCGGAGGAACTCTGGCCATCGATCGCCGGGTAAAATTGATGATCCCGCTGTTCTTCCCTGGGGTGCACGCCCGGCAAAGAGCCGGCAAAGGGGACATCGTGATTTGTTCCGGCGAGGAACTGCCCAAGGTGCCATACTGGGCCCATGCCTCGAACCGCACGAGCTTCCGTGGACGGGATGTGCTATCTGAACCGTGGCAACCGACGCGCTGAAGTCTTCCACCGCGAGGGAGACTACGCCGCGTTCACGCGGCTCTTGCGTGTCGGTTGTGCGCGGCTGCCTGCTGACCGAGCTGGAGACGAACTGGGCCCGCTCCTTCGGGAGCGCGAGCCTTCCGTCTGGAGTGGCCGGATCGGTGGAACGCATGAGTTTCTGGGGCGTGTGGGACGAACCCGCACCGCCGTGACGTCGAGGCAACCATGCCGTCACCGCGTCGGACCCAGATTAGCTGTTTGCCACAGCCGGGACGCTGTAGCCGTGTGTGGAAACCTTGCGGTGCAGGCACGCGAGTTCGTCGTCAATCGTTCCGCGCGAACCACGGTGAAGGAAGAATAAAACTTCCGAATTTCATCGTCCGTCTATTGACTTTTGAGGACATTTTGCGGTTCGGCGCGATCACGTCCGCTCGTAACGCAACTCCACGCGTGTCGGGGATAGCTGCCCCACCCCCTGGAGAGCCCGCGATCCGGTGACGAACCGGCGGAACGATTTCAGCCTGTCCGGCGACTCGCACCACTTGTTGCCGTTCTTCAACCCTTTGGGCACTACAGAAGGGTCGAACCGGAAGGTGAGCGAGAGCTGCCGCGGCTCCTCGTCCTCGTCGTCGGCCACGATCAACTGGCGGGTGATGTTGACCTCGAACGCCGGCCCATCACCCCAGTCGTTGGTGCCCCACTGGAACAGCAGCATATCCCCGTCCTCATCCAGGTCGCACGCGTCGGCCCGTTCGTCGGCGAAGTAGCTGAGCATGGCCTCCACGCCGACGGCCGCAGTCAGCGTGCCGAGCGATAGCCCGGCCGCTTTCAGCCGCTTGAGAAACTGCGTCTTCGCCTCGCGAGGTTTCATCCGCTCTCCGCCTCCGCCGCCGAACGAAAAAAGTTCAGCAGCGAGGCCGGCTGAGTGGACAGTGAACCACGAAAAGCCGTAATGTCGGCCCCGTCTGCTGCAACGGCCTGGTTAGGCCTCTTGCATGATTCGTTCCCTGTAGGCAGCGGCGGTCCTACTGATCTGGGGCCGCTTTGCATGGTCCGCCGTGACCATTTTCGCAATCCGCTGATCCATATTCAGGTCGCTGAGTTCAAGTTCCGAGACCAGCTCCTGCCAGCGCTGCAGTGGCTTGTCATCATAGGCCAACTTCTCAAGTACGTGGCGGTCGCCGGTCAGAACCTTGTTGAGGTAATACTCCCATTGCGGCGGGCGGAAAAGCTTCAGAAGGCGCTCTGCAGCGGGTTGAGCGGCGTGGGAGTGGCCGTAACGGTTTCCGAGCCGGACACAGACGGCCGCGGTGAGGCAATCAGCCAACGCCGGCCCTGGGACGGACGACCCCAGTCGGGCAAGCGTCTCCATGGGCTTCGGCTCGTTGTAGAAGTTATCCCACGCAACGTGGGCGCCGAGGACTGCACGTGCAGCCGCCCTGAAAGTTTCGGATCGAAGGGTTTCGGGCACGAAATCAAACCCGTTCACGCGTAACAGCGCCCTCCGCAGACCGGCGGCAGCCATTAGGCGGTCTGAGGCCTGGACGATGGCGTACGTCTCCCCCGACTGCCAGCGGTCCTTGTCCCTCAGCTTGGGCCACATGATCGGGAGGAGAACGTTAATGTTCCCCGCTGCGTGTTCGAGCTTCGCGCCGGTGGCGACCTTCAGCTGGGTGAGCAGGACGGTCAGTGTCGTGCGAATGAAGAAGTAGGGTGACGCGGCGAGGCGCTCCACTTCTTGGTCGTCGGCCTTGAGTGTTTCCGTCTCCAGTTTTTTTCGGAGTTCCACGAACGGCTGGCTGACATTCTCGTTTGGGTCGGCGAGGAAGTTGACCACGCAGCTGCGGACGACGGAAATCGCCTCCTCCCTGTGCATCTGTTCGCCGCGGGAGACCTCCGGGTCCAGAAAGTGATTGACGAGCGTCTGTCCGTTCCGGAGCCGGATCGCTTCTGTCGTGCTGATCATGGCCAACTGCTCGGCCAACTCGATCGCCTCATCTTCCCTGATGTCGGTGATTGGGTTGGAGGCCTCGTCGAGGTCCGTCCGCCCCAGCATCTCTCCGACGAACTCCATGCCCAGGTTGGCGAGCTGTTTCTTCAGCGCGGCGATCGCCTTCGACCACACGAAGGTCGCCGCCATTTCGTACGCCTCTTGGTCCAAAGCCATCACCAGGGCAGTCTGGTCTCGGGGGCTCAGCAGGACCGCGCGCTGGATGATGTCAGGCGGTTGCGCGTTCGCAGGCAAAGCGACCACTTCGGTTTGTTCCCACGGCACCAAGGCGTTCGCACTCATGCTTTCACCACCACTTCTGTGCGTCCGTCCTGGGAACGGAACAAGGCTGCTCGTAACGCTTTCCCGACGTAACCGTGGAGGATGTCGAACGCGCGGCTCCTGGCGCCACTCGAGGCTGCCTCCCGCTGGCCTCCTGGCTTCTTGCCGGGCCGGTGGACGAAAACGCGAAACGCCCTGATCGACCCGTCCGTACCAAGAATGGTCACCCCATCACTCGCTATCATACCGCGGAGCAGGGATTCGTGCGACCTGAGCAGCGATGCATCCGCAGCGGTCCTTTCTCTTATGGCGGTCAGCATGGTCTGAACGAGCGGGATGGCCTCCTGTAGGATGACGCCGTCGGAAAACTTCTTCGGGTCGAGGGCTTTCGCACAGGGCGCTGCCGCAAGGAGCGTGCCGTGGGATCCCCGCAGGAACTCGGTCAGAACCCTTGCGAGGTATCCAGCCGCGTGTTCCCTGGACTCTTCGGCCACGTCCGAACAGGCCGCGTGCGAGAAATCCGAGATCGGCCCGCTCGTCGCCCGATTGGAGGGGGCAGCGGTGGTGAGGGAGATTTCCAGCCTTCCCCCCGCACTGTTGATGATCTCTACTGTGTTCTCGGCACTGTGGCGGAGGAGCGCAGCCGGGAGCCCTGACGCCGCCAAGGTCGCTTCCGGCCCAGCCGAGTATGTTTCGGCGGCCGGGCGGAAAAGCCCGAAGCTGAAGCCATTATCGCGGCGTCGGATGTATATGCACCAGCCGTCGATCGCGAGGGACGCGCAGGTCTTGAGTGCGGCGAGAGCAGCCCGCCGCGGGGCTCCCGGCTCGTCCTCCGCCTCCCCGATCCCCAAGACGGGGATCCCGGGCGCGATAGCGCGGATCAGGTCCGCTGGGCTTGGCCCGAACAGATAGACTTGGGGGAAAAGCCGCCGGTCCTCCTCCCGGTACGCCGAGAGCATTGCGACCAGTTCACACCCGACCTGCTGGGTGAGCCCGCAGTTAATCTGCCCTTTCCCCAAGTGGTCGGCAACCATTCCGAGCAGAGGGTCACGAATGGTCTTCTGCTCAAAGGTGTCGGCCATTTCGATCCACCACAGACGCCGGAGTTCATGGTCGGGTAAGGAGGTGGCGTTGCCGCCACCCCCTCCCCTTAGAACTGCACGGGCAGTAGAGTAGGCCACCAGCGAGTTACCTGGCGGTACTTTTCTGATGGCCCCTCTCCGAACTGCTCGTGAGTCTTTCGATCTCAAGCAGCTCTCCAGTGGTCTCGATCGAGAACTACTGCCGTAGTTCTCGAATGACTCCCAAAGCCGTTTCGGCGTTTCGCATCTCGCGTACCTAGACGTTGGGGTCGTCTGACCACCTGTCTCCCTTCGCCATGTGGACGGC
>JBGQLF010000695.1:0-6114 GCA_041499985.1 Gemmataceae bacterium | reverse complement strand
GTAACTGGGCGGAGATATTCGCGCGCATGACGGCTGCGCTTCAGCAGCGGTTGACCCGGGGCGGCTTCTCCCAGCCTGGGTCACTTCCATGATCCAGTTTTTCGTGTGTGTCTGGGCCCAGTACTAGCGTTCGCTTTTCAGTACAACTCGAACATGTGTTCGCCGCCCTGAGCGGGGAAACACGCCCCGCGACGCAGGACAGCAAGCAGCTTGGCATGCAGTTAGCCACCGTTGCTACGCAGGACCAGGAAGAGTTGAAGGGTCCCGGCGCGGGGTTCCCGGCGGCTTTGCAGGAAGTGGTGGACCTCTTGGGTGACAACCACCGGGCGGAGACGCGTCAGGTCATACGTCAGCACCAATGCCAGGCGTTCCACAGGGGGGCCCACTGCCGGACCCGCTCCGGGACGGGGAATCCCCTGCCCTTTCAGAGCTTGTTCCACCTGGTCGGCGGTCGCGGTCGTCAGCGGCTTACGGATGTCCACTTCCAGCGGCGTCCTGGGCCGGGGCGGGAGCCGCGGAGTCGAGTCGGGCCCGAGGAATTGCGTCAGTTCCTTCTGCGTGGCGGCGGTGAGACGGCTGAGCGCGAGCTTGTCGAATTGACCCTCGCCACGGCGTTTCGCTTCCGCCTTCTGGTCGTCCGCGCCGACTTGTTGCAAGATGCGCACCAGCTCTTCCGCGGTCACGTGCTCCGTGTAGAGGAGATAATTGGTCTTCAAGGGGAGGCTCAGGCGGTCTTGTGCATCGGGGTCGATGACCAGGCGAATGCCCTCGGCCTTGAATGCCGTCTGCACGCGGGCAAACGCCTTGGCGGTCTCCAGGCACGCCAGCTCCAGGCGATAGCCGTTTTCCTTTTGCAATTCTTCTTGCAAGCGCCGCCTGGACTTCTCTTGATCCAGTTCGCGCAGCGGGACAAAGACCGCCAGCCCAGGAACCGTCACCTCCTTGATCTTCTCCAGTTTCGTGCTCGGGGCGGTCAAGAGGCTCTTGGTACGAGCCTCGTTCGCAGCAGGCTCCGGCGCGGGCGGCGGCGCGGCGGAGGCCCTTTCCGGGTTTGGCCCCTGAGCCACAGCGTCCGCACGGGGAGCCTCTTCCGGCCGGGGGCCGACCAGCGCGGGCGGCTCCGGCTTCTTCTCGGCAGGAAGCACGGCCAGGAGTTCCGGGTCCGGCTCCTTCTCCGCGTCGGGGCGCGAGCTTCCTCCTGGAAGGCGCACGGCCAAGCTGCTCATCGGCTGTTCGTGCCACTGCCGCTCCGCGAAGTAGAGATAGGAGCCGGTACCGACCAGGAACAGCACGGCCGCGGCGGCCACCCATCCAACCCAGGCCGGGAGAGGCGCTGGAGTGGGTGCGGACAGAAACGGCTGGAGCGGCTGCGCGGGAAGGGCCTGGAGGACTTGACCGGCAAAATCGACAGCGAGCTGGAGGCGGGGCAGGCGGCGGAGTGCTTCGGCGTCCTGTTGCAAGCGGCCCAGTAGGTCGCGGGCTTCGGCCGACTGGTGCATCAGGCGCTCGACCCGCTGGCGCTGCGAGACATTCAGCTCGCCATCGACGTAGGCGGTCAGCAGCCAGTAAATGCGATCGGGAAGCATGGGAGGAGCCTCTTCAGTCCTCATCTTGTTCCAGCAACGCGCGCAGCTCCAGCCGGGCCCGGTGCAGCCGGCTGCGGACGGTGCCGAGGGGAACCTGCAAGATCGTCGCCATGGTTTCGTACGAGTGCTCTTCCAGGTCTTTGAGGATCAGCACCGTGCGGTGCTCCGGCGACAACCGGTTGAGGGCCTTCTGGATGCGCTCTTCCTGCTCTGCCTTTTCCAGGGCCGCTTCGGGCCGACTGCTCTCCGAGGAATCGAGCGGTTCCGTGCCGGCCAGGGTGCCCCGGCCGCTGTCGATGCTCAGGGCCACCCGTTGCTTGCGCTTCAGGCTGATGGCGGTGTTGACGGCAATCCGGTACAGCCAGGTGAACAACTGGGACTCGCCCTTGAAGCGCGGCAAAGCCTGATAGGCGTGCAAGAAGGTTTCCTGCACGACATCCTGGGCGTCCTCGGCGTTGTCGAGCAGGCGATAGACCGTGTTATAGAGTCGGTCCTGGTAGCGCTGCACCAGCTCGCCAAACGCAGCCGGGCGCCCTTGCAAACACTCAGCGATCAGCCGATGGTCGTCGGTGCTCACGGTTCCCTTGCACAATTGGACGACGCCTGTGAGTCGAAAGTTCCCGAAACGCGAGCCGGCTTCCTACCACCCGAACCCTCGGGGCCTGTGTCTGTTATGGTGCCAGAACATGGGGCGAAAGTCAAAAAGAATGATGGTAGTGAGAAAGCACGCCGAGGTTGCAACTAGCCTTTGCGTTCGACCGGTCAGCGGCTGTGGGATAGGATATCTGAGGGTCTCGATCAAGACCGCAGGAGTCGGACCATGAAAATGCGAGCCAACCTGTACCAGCGTCAGTTTCGCGCGGTTGAAGAAACCCTGGAGTCCTGGAAGAGAGATCATCGAGAGGCGATGGAAGTACGCGACCTGGAGTACATGATCAATGCTTGCCTCTATTTACAGGAATGCCTTGGCGAGCTAATCGCTGAAGCATGGCAAGCAGGCTTCTCCGGAAAAATGCGCGCCTCGCAAGTGCTGGGTCAATTCCTGATTGCGGCGCTGGATGCCAGCGTGCAGACGTGGGAGGTTATTGCCAACTGGCTCCAGGATTGTCGGGCCCGAGGCTACGAGGTAGACAACGAAGCGGCCGTACCGCAAGCCCTGGAAGCGGCTCGCAAGCTCCACCAGGACTTCGCCCAGCGCTGGCCACTCTTCCGCCCTGAAGACCTGGAGCGTGGGCGTGACCAGATCGCCCGCGGTGAGTGCATCGCGACTGAAGAGGAATTCCGGCGTGCCCTACAAGATAAAGCTCGCCAAGCAAGCTGAAGAGCAGATGCTTTCCTGGGACTTCCCGTCCGGCGTCTTCGACTTGCTGTGTCAGAAGCTCTTCCGAGAACTTGCCGACCAAGGGCCTGCCATGCTCGGAGAGGAAGTAGTTCCTTTAGCCCACTGTCGCGCCCTGCACATCACCGTCGACGATCCCTCGCAATTCCCCTATCGTTATTGGTTTGTGTTTGTTGTCGACTGCGGAACGCCCGGGGAGTTGCATATCCTCAGCGGTCGTCCGGCAATAGACACCGAGCGGAATTAGCTTGCTTCTCCGCGTCACAGAAGCCTGCGGCCGGAACCGAGTGGTCGTGTTGACTCGGGTAGTCTGCCAAACGTCCGCTAACCAAGGCTATGTTTAGCTGGATTGTGTCAATCTGGCTAAGCCCGGAGGAGCTTGAGGGCGGGAGCGGACTGCTCATTCGCCTGAGCAAGGACGGTGGTAGCACGTTGCTGGAAGATGTGGCTGCGAACGATACGGATGGACCTGATTATCAGCTCATGCTTTCGGTCCAGCCCCTTTCCGTAGACCGACGGCCCCGAAAAACCTCGAAAAGGGCCACGCATCTTTTCCTCTCTAGAAGAGAGGAAAAGATGCGTGGCCCTTTTTCCTTCGTTTTTCCTTCATCCATCCTTTTTTCAGGGCGACTTGGCCAACCACCAAGAAGGGTAGCCGAAGGTGCCACCCTCCATCTGATCGACGGAGTCGAATCGAAAGGTGCCCAGTTGCCCCATCTTCGCGTAGACCCCTCCGGGGGTGACCAAGGCCGCATGGGTCGCGCTCCCGTTGAGGGAGTAGATGGCCACCATCTCCGTGCCTTGGGGCAGCGCTGGCGGCGTGAGGCCTGTGCCGACCAGATTCCAACCATGTTGTTTAAAAAAGGCCAGCAGGTCCGCAAGGGTATTAACGTGAACAATCGTCTGGGCGCCCGGAGGAGCTCCTTCCTTCCCGGCCACCCAACCGATCGACTCCGGATTCTTGGAGTCGGCGGCATAGGCATAGCAGTTGTACAGAGGCGTGGATGGGCCAACGGTGGTGATCCGGCCGTGGGTCAGGTTCGTCAGGTTCTTGCCTTCCTGGTCCAGAAGTTTTTTCACCTCCGGGTCCCAGTTGACGTTGATGTAGTTGCTCGTGCCCGTGCTGGCGCCCGCGGCGGCTTTAAGCTGGACGGCGGCGGCCTTGTACAGCGTGACGCTGGTGGAGCCGGTGCCCTGGGTCAACGGGACGCTGGCCGGCGACACGGCCTGGTTGTCACTGCTAGTGAGCGTCACGGTGCCGGTATAGCCGGTGACTCGATTCCCGTACTGGTCCACGGCGGTGAGGGTGACCGGGAAGCCAACCCCGGTGGTCGCCGTGCTCGGGGCGCTGACCACGAACTTGAACACCGCCGCCGGCCGGATGGTCAGCGTGCAGGGCTGCGTACCGGTTAAGCCGGCCAGGGTCGTGTCCGTGGCCTGGACCGTGAAGTGGTAGGTGCCGGCAGCGGGGGTGGCCTGGCCGCTCACCACGCCCGTGGTTAGGAGCTGGAGACCCGGGGGCAGCGCGCCCGACGTGAGCGTGAAGCGATCGTTGCCGGAACCGCCCGCGGCGCTCATCGTCGCGCGGTAGCTCTGGCCCGCGGTGCCGTCCGGCAGCGTCGCCGGGCTCACCGTCAGGTGGTAGCTCGCCGGTTCGATCGTGAGTGTATAGCTCCTGGTTCCCGGGGCCCCGGTGCCGTCTTGCAGGGTGACCGTGAAGGAAATCGGGCCGCTGTGCGCCGGCGTTCCGCTGATGGTGATGAGGTTGCCCGACAGCGAAGGGTGCAACTCTGGCGGCAGGCCGGTGACCTTCAGATTGGTGTAGCCCCAGGAGCCGCCGTTGACCGCGATGGTGCCGTTGTAGCCGGGTTGGTTCACCATCCACAGCTTGGGACTCAGGTCCCCCAAGGTCACCGGATTGAGTGGGAGATTGGAGGCTACCAAGCCTTGGCCGGGCGAGGAGTCGGGGTTCGCCCCGGGTTCGATCCAGAAGACGCTACTGACCGGCGCGGTGTTGTTCCCGAGTGCGGCGAGCTCAGCCTTGTAGATGGGAGCGATCGTCGCGTTGATGCCAGAAAGGGCCGAGTTGTTATCGACGCCATCGAATTCGAAGCCTTTTCCATACTCCGTTCGCCAGATGGCGGCCTGAAGGGCATCTTGCTGTTCGGGCGTGGTTGCTGTGGCCCCGAAATGCGTGAGGAGCCAGCTGACGGCCCCCGCGTTCGGCACGGAGGTGCCGTAGACTGTGCCGTCGCTGGCTACGGTCGCTTGGTTATAGGTCATGGGAACGTAGATGGTCTGATCGATCCGGACGCAGTAGGAGGCCTTCAGCTGGGTATTCCCGTTCGTCCCGAAATTGAGGAGGGTGCCCAGGAAATTGCCACCCACGACCGGCTTGTGCGTGCCTTGAACGGAGTGGCCATCGGGTGTGGTTACCTGGAACGTGGCCATAAATGTCGGGACGGACGTCCACGGGATCACCAGAGTGGCCGGCAGTTCCCGCTGCTCCATCGACTCTAAGCAGGGTCTGTAGGTGATCGGGACGCGCCGTCGGGAACCCGTCTTGTTGCGGAACGCGGGACCGCTCAAGGAGGCGAACATCCTGGCGGCCGCCTGGGTCAGGCGTGACCTGATGGACTTATACATTGCCGTTCTCCTTTGCAAAGGTGTTCCCGCTGCGTGGGAAACCATGTTGCTTGATTGCACCCTTAGCAACTACGCCACGTCGAGGAGAACGTGACAGCAAAAAGAAACAATGGGATGACGCGAAAAAAGGGTCCGCGGTGAGGAGGGCGCGAAGCCGTCCGAGGTCACTGCCTACGTGGCGGCAGCCGTGGCGGCGGTGTACGAGACACTGTTCGACCTGATCGAAATTGACATCGAGACTGACAATCGTCGGACGCAGTTGCGGGATCAGGTTCTAGCTGCCTTGGACGAGATGGACTGCTGGAGTACTGTCAACGAGGGGCTGTTGCCTGGGGAGGAACCGGCCGAGCGCCCGCCCAAGGCGTGTGTGGACCGGCAGGTATGGGCGGATCTCGCGGAAGACCTGCGGACCGCCGCGCTCGACGATTACGACTTCGACTTGGAACCGTCGTTTCTGGACGTGGACCCGCAGGCCGGCGCTGCTGTCAAACGGTTGCTCAACATCGACCCGAGTTACTTCACCGAGATCCCGGAAGACCCACC
>JBGQLF010000694.1:0-6130 GCA_041499985.1 Gemmataceae bacterium | reverse complement strand
GGGAGCTACCCACGACGCGAACGGTTGGAGAACGGAACCGGTGGTGTCACCTCCTCGGCGTCCGCGGCGGGGCTGGCTGCTGCTGGGAGGACCACCACGGTTCGGGAAGCGATCGGCGGGCATCCTTGCGGTATAAATAATACTAACGTCATATTCATTATATAAATCTGCGGGCTACCCGGTCCGGCGCCGGCTGTTCCTGTCAGGAGCTGTCACCAGCTGTCAAGGCCGGCTGTTCCTGTCAGGAGCTGTCACCAGCTGTCAATTCCGCGGGGTGCCTTGCCGGAGGGTTCATTCCGAGAGGGTCTCCAGCGCGAGACGCGGAGAGTTTGGGCCAGAGACGTGCGGGGTTGGCCTGCAACCCGAAGGGTAGGGCGGGAACCCCACCGGCACTCTCTGGGACCGGAGAGTCCGAGCTATGCGGCGGAGCGGTGGCCCATTCTGGAAGGACAGCAAGAAAAACAAAAACGCCGGGAGCGGCTGCTCCCGGCGTTTCGCGTTAACCCGTGTGTCGGCTTTGTTCGTAGCCGACTTGACCAGCTCCCCGAGTGAGACACTCTTCGTAACAATACTCTACCCCTCTACGAACGGCCAGCCGTTCGCTGAACACGTCGAAAACACCCGTTTTCTCGGGCTTTTCGCGTCGTTGTGAGTCGCGAGACCGGTTGGGGTGTTGCGCTCGGTCGCCGGATTGGTCGGAACACTCTTCGAACTTCGAACGCCGTCGCCGTCATGGCAGGCAGACCCAGCTGGGGCGACGTTGCGTTGGGATCGAGAAGCAGGCCCCGTTGGTCGAGCCCGCTCGGCAACTGCTGCTCGCCGGGCAGCCGGCCGATGCGATCAGAGGAGAAGAGGCTTGATTCGCCGGGCCGGTTGTTCACGAGAATCGCTCTTTCCGCGAACATCGGTTCTTGAGAGGGAGGCCCGGGCGTTCCGATCCAAAGACGATACAGGCATTCGGTGAGAGGATCGCGGCGCTGAGGAAGCATTTGCCGCTGGGCGCACCCCGTAGGCGCAGTGCACGGTTCTCCGGATTGCCATAGCCCGGAGGAAGCGTGCGCATCCGTGAGCGTTGCATTCTGCGAGGCGCCGGGCACGCCTAGAGGGCCTCATCCCCAGCCTATTCTCCGTTGCAAATCGCGTTCCAAACGCTCAGCTTGGGAGGGAACTGTCGGGCCAATAGTCCCCAGGATTTGGTAGGCAGAAGAAGGCCCCGACCGCCTGGCGTCGGCCCGGGTTTTTGTTGGGTTCATTCGCCATCCTGGTTCTCCAGCTCGGCCACGTCGTTGTCACGAACGCCCAGCGTGGCGACCGGCCAATCTCAATCCTATGAGTCATCGCGCAGATCGTGGTAGATGCGTTCAAACTCACTGGCACAAGCCGCGAAAGCCTGCAGTAGAGACGGGTCAAACCGGCCCGGAGATTCGTGTAGAAGCGCCTGCACGGCTTGCACATGCCCTAGGGCCGGTTTGTAGGAGCGCTGGCGGCGCAACGCATCATAGACATCAGCTACGGCCACCAGTCGGGCTGCCGCGGGGATGGCGTCTCCAGCTAGCTGGTCCGGATAGCCGCGGCCGTCGAAGCATTCGTGATGGTAGCGGACGATGCTGCGGGCCATATGCAAGAACTCCAACGATTCTCCGTGCTCCGCGCCGAGCGCCTGCAACATGCGATCCCCAATGACGGGGTGGGTCTCCAACAAGGCACGCTCGGCAGCATCCAGTCTGCCCGGTTTGAGAAAAAGCTGGTCGGGCAGACCAATCTTGCCGATATCGTGCAAGGGCACGCAGCGCTGCAGCTGGTCGAGGAAGCGAGGCTCGACGATACCCGCCCAGGAGGCCCCCCGGGCGGCCTGCTCCGCCAGGCAGCGCGCATAACCTTGTAGGCGGCGCAAGTGCCCGGACGTCTCGCCGTCGCGCGACTCGGCCATCTTGGCCATCGCGAACAGAAGCGCATCATGGGCCTGACGGACATCGCCAGCCCGCGCTTGCAAGCTCCTCTCCAGTTGGCCGTTGGTTAGCAGCAGCTGCTGCGTCAGCAGGTCGGCTCGATCCTGCGCCTCCTTCAAGCGGAGCGCATGGCGGACCTTCTCTTCCAGCTGTTGTCGGGCAAACGGTTTGGCGATGTAGTCGTCGGCGCCGCGCCGTAGGGCCCCCGCCAGCTCATTCTGGTCGCCGCGGCCGGAAAGGACAATGATTTTCTGGGTCGGGCCGCCCCGCTGTTGCCGCAGGCGGCGACAGACCTCGAAGCCATCGAGGTCGGGCAGGGTCAAGTCAAGGACCACCAGATCGAACGCCTCCGCATGGGCCGCCGCCAGGGCCGACTGCGCATCGCCGGCCTCCTGGCAGTCGCAGCCGAGCGCTTTGAGGAACACGCGGCTCACCTTGCGAATCGCAGGGTCGTCATCGACCAGCAAGACACGATACTTCTTCTCCAGCCCCGCAGTCAGCAGCTCGGGGCTTGTGACCGGGGATTCAGCCTCCGGGAGTTTGATTTCAGGGTCACTGGTCCCCGACCAGAGGCTGCCAGCCAGGGCGGCAGAGACCCCGGGGGCAGCAAAGGCAGCGAGGGCATTGAGGACGGTCAACGGCAAGGCCGGCCGTTGGGTCGGGTCCCGCTCCAGCATGCGCTCGATCAACGTCTCCAGTTCCACGGGTGCATCCGGACGTAAGGCACGTAGGCGGCGCGGACACTCTTGCTGCAAAGCCCGCAAGGCAGCGGCCATTGTCCGTGCCGGCGGGTAGGGCGGTTCCCCCGTCAGCAGCCAGAAGAGGGTCGCTCCCAGACCGTAGATATCGGCCGCTGCACCGACCGCCGACGCGTCCTGGCTTTGTTCGGGAGCCATGAACAGGACACTACCCAGGAGGGCCTGGGGTTCGGTCAAACGGCTGCAAAACTGTCGGGCCAGACCGAAATCGGCGACTTTGACTTGGCACTGGGAGGTCAGGAGAAGGTTGGAGGGCTTGATGTCGCGGTGGATCAAGTGGTGATCGTGGGCCTCTTGTAGGCCACACGCCGCCTGGCGCATCCAATCGCAAGCTTGCGGGATGGGCACGGGGCCATGATCGGTGACGTATTGTTCTAGGTCGCCTCCCGTCAGCAGTTCCATGACCAGATAGACCAAGGCCGGCATGTTGGGGCCCGGTGGTGGCATCTCGCCCGCGTCTAAGGCGAGGACCAAGTGCGGATGATGCAACTCGGCCAAGACCCGCGCTTCGGCATAGAAGCGCTGGCGCAGCCCGGGAGGGCAGTCGTCGTCAATCTTGGACACCTTGACGGCGACCCGGCGCTTCATGAGGCTGTGTTCGGCGAGGAAGACGACGCCACACCCACCCGCACCCAGGCGCTGACGCACGTGATAATTGCCCAGGACGAGGCCGTAGATCGTGCCGGCCAGCACCCGATCCACTTGGTAGGGGGTGAGCAGGTCCTCCTGAACGAGGGCGTCGCCCAGCGCCGACGGGCTGCTCAAATCCGCGATGCGTCCCTGCCGGCTCTCCAGGAACCGACGGGCCGAGTCGGCAGGTAAGAGTCGGAGTTCTAGCAGCTGCTGCCAAAAACCGCGGGACTCGGTGGGTAAGCTTACACCAAGGGCCAGTGATCCCTGTTCCGGGCTGTCGCAGTGCCGCGGCGGGCTTGCCTTGGTCTGCTGAGTGAGCTGCATGAGGTCCGTGAACATATCCTTTTCTCCTCCGGCTGGGCAGTCCGCGGTCACAGCTTCGGCTGCATCTCGCTGTCCTGAGTCCTTCCCACTAAACTTACCCCCGGAAAGGGACTCAATCGTTTGGCTGCAAGTCTTGTACCGATCGGTGGGAAATCCAGTTGCTCTCATCCTTTATTCAGTTGGCCCAGCCTGAACGATCTGGGAGAGAGCCCGTCGCGGGAATCTTTGTCAACCACATGAACTGCGTAAAGGGGCTGCGGAGGTGGCGCTGGAGGTTCCTGCAATCTTAGCTCACAAACATGCCCGACATCTTTCACTCTCTGCGGCCCATCAATTCGAGGTCCTTGCTTCCCACGACGCGGATCTGGATGCACCGCACCGCTGTTTCCCCGTCTTCCTCCTTCCGCACAAAATACAACTTCGTCGTGCGGATGTCGCTGTGCCCGGCATTATGGCGAGTCAGCAATTATGCTGAGTTGAGTCCTGAAATCCGTTGTGGGGAGCTTTCAAGCGGGCAAGTTCCCCGCATATATTCAGAGTGATTCATGCCAAGCGAGGATGTCAGGATTGTTGTTCCAGTGGGCGGTCAGAGGATCAGATGGACCCAGTTCGCAGGTTTTCCACGGCTTTTCGCTTCATCTCCAAGTCAATCTCGGTCTAGCAAGAGCCCCAAACTCTGCCCTACGAAAGGAAGCTGGGGCTCATTATGCGGTCTCCGGCTGCACGAATCGCCGACACAGTGCGGAGATCACACCTCAAACCTGCATAACATTCAACTCGCCATAATGCCGGTTATGCCGAGGTCTGCATAACCGGCAAACTTGCGCACCTCGTGCATCTGGGCCCCGTGGCGGATGGCGTCGTTGATGGCGGTCTTTCGCAAGGAGTGGATGCCGATACCGCGCTGCCCCAGCCGGTCGGGATCGATGCCCGCGGCCCGGCAGTATTTCTTCACCGGCCGCCAAGAGATAGTATGGATACGCCACTAGAGCGAGGTCAAAAGCCCAGTTCGTTTGTGCCGATAGGGCCGCCTTTCGTGAACATCAGCTCTCGAGAGGCTGGCTGGCGGCTTTGATCCGGACCGGGAATTAGAGGACCGATCGAAAACTGCTGTCCTCTATGTTCTACGGCTCCGCTTCCTAGTATCCGCAGCACTTCCGCAGATGACCACTCCCGACCCGGTTCGCTTTGCCTTGCTTCGTCTGAAGGAGGACCCCCTGGTACAACCTTCTTCGTCCCAGGGACTGAGATGCTGCAAGACAACTTGGACTAAGCCCGCCCCGGTGAGGAGCATGCATTACAAGCGCTTGCCGTCTACCCCTCTTCTTTGCTCTTCCCTCGTTTGCTGCTGGTTAGCCCTGGGGAGCCTGGCGGTTGAGTTCATCCGCCCAGGCGATTGCCTGGCCGTAGAGCGCCGCCAAATCCACCGTTTCCAGCTGTAGCGCTTCCACCAGTTCCGCGACGCGCTCCCAGTCCCCTTGCTCGTAGGCGCGAACCAGGGCATACACGCGGCCTAAGGGTGTCCGGTTCCCCGCCAACGCGCTGCGGATCTCGGGCGCGACCGACAACTCGGCCAAGAGGACGTCCAAGGGGCGCCCGACGATGACATCGAGGGCAGATAACAGCCCCGTCAGAAAGAGTTCCGTTTCGCGCTGCGCCAGATCGCTGTACGGCCCCAGAAGCTCGCAGAAACGGGCTCGGATCAGGCAGGTCAACAGCAGCGCCGGCGGCTCCGCCTCGGACAGCGCTGTCAGGGCAACCAGGCTGGCCAATTTCTTCAGGCGCTGGATGCCCAACAGTACCAGGGCATGCTGGATCGACGTTATCTGCCGCTGCCGGCCAAACAGCGCGGAATTGAGGTACTGGAGCAGTTTGACCGACAACGAGTATTCATGCTTGATAATCTGCACCAGGTCGGGGAAATCGACCTGGGGGCGATACAGGGCGTTGAGCAAACGCATACAGTGGAGCTTGACAGCAGGAATATCGGGCCGGGCCACGATCTCGGGCTCGCAGAAGAAATAGCCCTGGAAGTAGTGATAGCCCAGCTCGAGCGCTTCCTCAAAATCGGTCCGGGTCTCCACCTTCTCGGCCAATAATGGGATGCCCTGGGCGGCCAGGCGTTGGCTGAGCCGACGACGCGGCTCGCCTTGCGTCTGTTGGAAATCGACCTTGATGATGTCGGCCAGGCGGACCAGGGGTTCGTAGTCCGGCCGATCCAGAAAGTCATCGAGGACCAGACGATAGCCTTTCTGTTTGAGCTGCTGGCAGGCTGCGATCACCTCCGGGTCGGGCTCGATCGTCTCCAGGAGCTCAATGACGGTGCGTTCGTGCGGCAGCAGGGAGTAGCCCTCTTGAAGGAGGAGCCCCCGGGTGATGTTGATAAAGGCCTTTTTGTCCCCGACGAGGGTATTGAAGCCAATCACGGCCAGGCTATCGTGAATGACACGGGTGGAGGCCTCATCC
>JBGQLF010000693.1:0-6132 GCA_041499985.1 Gemmataceae bacterium | reverse complement strand
AGCGCCGCTCCTGCTAACGGTCGTCGAGCGCGGAGCACTGGAATCCGCCGAGAACAACGACGTCTATTGCCGGGTCAAGTCGGGCACGAAGAACAGTTCTATGGCGACGACCATCAAGTCCATCGTCGACGACGGCTCCGTCGTCAAGAAGGGGGAACTCCTAGGCGAATTGGACGACTCGGGCCTCCAGGAACAACTCAAACAACAAAAGATTACCGTCGACAAGGCCGAGGCCGACAAGATCCAAGCCGAGGAGAATTACAAAATCATCCAAAGTCAGAACGAGAGCGACATCAATACGGCCCTGGTCACGCTCGAACTGGCCAAGATCGACTTGCAGAAATACCTGGAGGGGGACTACCCCTCGCAGAAGAAGGACGTGGAAGGCAAGATCAAGGTGGCCGAGTCCGACGTGGAGCAGCAGCGGGAACGGTCGGCCTGGGCTCAGCGCATGGTCAAGAAGGGTTACCAAACCGTCAGCCAGGCCCAGGCCGAACAGTCCAAACTGGAGAGCCTGGAAATCACCTTGGCGAAAGTGCAGGAAGATATGCGCGTGCTGACCGACCCGATCTTCGGGATGCGGAAGCGAACCGAAACGGATCTGGCCAACAAGGTGGCCGAGGCCCAGCGGGCCTTGACCCGGGTCAAGGCCATCGCCACCGCCAAGGAGAAACAAGCTGATAGCGATCGCCAGTCGAAGAAGTCGATCTACGACCAGGAGGCGAGCAAGTATCGTGAAATCGAAGATGAAATTCGCAAGTGCACCTTGATCTCGCCCCAGGATGGCATGGTGGTTTACTTCGTACCCGAGCAGAGCCGTTTCGGCACCGGCTCGAAACAATCGATCGTGGCTCAAGGCGAGCCGGTCAATGAAGGCCAGAAGCTGCTGCGCATCCCGGACCTGAGCAAGATGCAAGTCAATACCCGCGTCCATGAAGCCATGGTCTCCAAAGTCCACGGAGAAATGGTGAAACCGACGGGCTTTAGCGACTGCGTGCGCGCGGCCTTGTCCGTCTCACCCGACGCGGTTGCCCGTATGGGTTGCGTTTTTGCTTTTTCCGAGATGCGGGAGTATTTTAGAGACAAAGACCAACGGCTGGTCTATGGCGGCCAACCGGCGTCGATCCGCATAGACGCCTTCCCCGACCGCCTGCTCCGAGGCCACGTGAAGTCCGTGGCCACGGTGGCGGCGCAAGCCGACTGGATGTCCTCCGATGTCAAGGTCTATACCACGATCGTCTCCGTGGATGAACCGGTCGAAAATCTCAAACCCGGCATGAGCGCGGAAGTTACCGTGCTGGTCGAGAGTCAGACCGAACCGGTTATCCAGGTTCCGATTCAGGCGATCGTCGGCACCCCGGCCATGGGCAAGCAACGCGAGATCTATATCCTCTTGCCGGATCAGACCACGGAGAAGCGCCAGATCACAGTCGGCCGAAGCAACGTCCGGATGGCCGAGATCAAAGACGGGCTCGAGGAAGGTGTTGAGGTGGTCCTCAATCCGCGCGCCCTTCTGAGCGATCGCGAGAAAGGCAAACTGGGCGCCGGTCAGGAAAAGGGAGTCCCCAACGGCCCGGGCGGCGGCAAATCCGGGGGAGACAAAAGCGGGGGTGGCAAGCGCGGACCCGGTGGCCCGGAAGGTGGTTTCCCCAACGGCAAGGCCGGACCCGGTGGACCAGGAAACGGTTTCCCAGGAGGGGGCGGGAGAGGCGGCCCACCTAATTAAGCACTCTGTGACAGCCTTCTCTGCTCGGTTGCCAGAAACCGAGCGGAGAAGGTTGCTTGTGATCGAGCCCCCCGCGCTTTCCTCCCACCAGCCTCCTTCGAGTTTCCCCCCATGGCTGCCATTGTGCGTATCAGCGACATCGTCAAGAATTACTACCTCGAATCCGTGGTCGTGCGGGCCCTGCGCGGCGTGACAGTGACGGTGGACGAAGGAGACTTCGTCGCCCTGATGGGGCCCTCCGGCTCGGGCAAGTCCACTTTGCTCAACCTGCTCGGCTGCCTTGATCGGCCGACATCGGGTCAGTACTTCCTCGGGGACGAGGACGTGTCTTACATGGAAGATGACCAGCTGTCCGAGGTGCGCAGCCGCTACCTCGGCTTCATCTTCCAATCCTACAATCTTCTGGCGCAGTACACTGTAGTGGAGAACATCGAGGTCCCGCTCCTCTACCAGGGGATCCGCCTCGGCGAAGCGACGCGGGCCCGGTGTATCCAATTGGCCGAACTGGTCGGTCTCGGGGATCGCCTGGATCATCGGCCCATGCAGCTGTCTGGTGGTCAGCAGCAGCGTGTCGCCATTGCCCGTGCCCTGGTCAACGACCCGCAGGTAGTCCTGGCCGACGAGCCGACGGGCAATCTTGACTCGCGCACCAGTGATGAAATCATGCAATTGCTATCGCGCTTGAACGAAGCGGGCAAAACCATCATCATGGTGACGCACGAGAACGACATCGCCGCCTGGGCGAAGCGCGTCGTGCGCATGCGCGACGGGCACATTGAATTGGATGTCCGCAACGATCGTCGCCCGATCCCCTCTCCTGCCACCCAGGGGCAGAACGCGGCCCTCGCCGACGCCTTTTTGGCGCGAGGGTTGGGGAACTAAGTAAGCTTGAAGCAACGAACCGAGGCCTCCGGCTGCAACCGGAAAGCTGTCCTGGTTCAAAGGCAGGTAACCGCCTTGTGGCGGCAAGTTTGCAACATGCCGGTGGGCCTCGGCAAGTTGCAAACTTGCCGCCACAAGGCGGTTGCCGTTACTCTCTCCTGATCTCAAGCGGCGACACCACTTATGTATTTCCTGCTCAATCTGCTGTTGATCTTGCTGGCTGTGGCCTACTTTGTCCTTCTCATCGTGCTGCTCAGCTGGGACAAGGGTCGGCGTGTCCTCATCCTGGCCTTGCGCAGCCTTTGGCTACACAAACTCCGCGTCTTCCTGTCGGTGCTGGGCATCATCATCGGCACGGCGGCTGTCATTTCCCTGATGGCCTTCGGCAAAGGGAGCATGCAAGATGCCCTCGAAGACATCAAACGCCAAGGAGCGACGAACATCATCGTCCGTAGTGTGAAGCCCCCGGACGATTCCTCTACTCAACGCCGCACCATGCTGGCGAACTACGGCCTTACCTACGAAGATTACGAGCGCTTTCAGACGATCAGTACGGTCATCCGGCATGTCCCCTTGCGGGCCTTCCCCGCCGAGATCCGCCGGCTGGAGCGCATGATGAACGGCCGCGTGGTCGGCACTACCCCCGGTTATGGGGACGTTCACAAATTGCCGGTAATCCTCGGCCGTTTCCTGACCGAAGAGGATGATCACCGCATGCTCAACGTTGCGGTTCTCGGCTCGGGCGTCTCGGACAAGCTGTTCCCCTTCGAGGATCCCTTGGGCCAAACGCTTCGCCTGGGTACCCACTTCTACATCGTCGTGGGAGTCCTGGCCGAGCGGATGCCGACCGGGGGCAGCGGCGGCAGCCAGGCCGCCGAGGAATTCAACAATGACGTGTATATCCCCTTGCAGACTTGCAAGGTTCGCTTCGGCGAGAAAATCTACATCCGCACCTCTGGGTCCCGCTCCGGCGAACAAGTCGAACTCAGCCAGGTGACCCTGACCGTGTCGGACATCGAGAAGGTTCGTCCCACTGGCAAAGTAATCGAGGGCTTGCTCGAGCGGCACGTGAAGGGCGACTGGGCGGTGACCGTGCCTTTGGACCGATTAGAGGCGGCGGAGCGCGAGGAGGAGCGCTATCTGATGTTGCTGGTGCTGATTGCCAGCATTTCGCTGCTGGTGGGCGGCATCGGCATCATGAATATCATGTTGGCGACCGTGACTGAGCGCACCCGCGAGATCGGCATCCGCCGTGCTCTGGGAGCCAAGCGGCGCGACATCACCCTCCAGTTCCTCGTGGAAGCCATGGTGCAAACAACCGTGGGCGGCTTTGTTGGCGTGGCGGTTGGCCTCAGCTCGGTCTACCTGCTTCCGCGGCTGGCCCAGTGGCTGGCGTCGGCCTACCTGCCGGCGGTGATCCACGAGAAGTCCATCTCCTTGTCCCTGGTCGTGGCAGTCACCGTGGGCGTGCTCTTCGGCTGGTACCCTGCCCGCCGGGCTGCCCTGCTTGACCCCATCGAAGCGCTGCGGCACGAGTAGTTGAGCCGACGCGCTCCGGCACAGCCCAAACTCAGCGCTCCGCGGTGGGTTTGGGCTGTGTCTTTGATCGCGTCCGAGCTCCACGCCTATCCGGCGCTCCACCAGAGTCGTTCCCCGCCACCAAAGCGCAAGTTGTCCCCTCCGGCGCGTTCTCCCGGCAGACCTCCCTTCCACGGAATCGGGAGTTATCGCCCGCACCCGGAATACGGGTGCCGCTCGTGTGCAGGACCGGAGGCCGAACAGAGAGGATGTCCGCTGGCGCGGGGCCCTCGCTCTGGTAAGATGCCAGACGGGGGCCCCCACAATTCTTGGCAAACTCCACTACCTGCGCCACCGCGATTCTCGCCTCGCTTGCCAAACAGGTGGCCGGTATAATTAGGACAACCCGTGCAATGGGCCGCTCGAAACGGGCACCATTGCCGCAGGACCGGAGTTTCTGCGCTTTTCTATCGCGCCATCTCAGGGCAGGAGGAAATCCATAACATGCCCCGCTGGAACCTTGCTTGGTTGCTTGGCATCGCCTCGATCGCGCTCTTGGGCCTTGCGGTTTCGCACAGCGCCCCCCAGCGCGGACGAGACCGGGACTATGAGCTGGTCCGGCTTCTGGTGGACGTCCTCGACGAGGTGGATCACAAATACGTACGGCCCCTGGATGACGACGCCAAGCGCCGCCTGGTCGAAGACATGATCAACGGCGGTCTCGAACGCCTCGATCCGCACTCCAGCTTCATCAACGCCAAGGAATACAAGCAGTTCAGTCGCAATAGCCGAGGCAAATTCGGGGGTGTGGGCATCCAGATTCACGCGGATCGCGACAAAGGGGGACAGTTGACCGTGGTCAGCCCCATGGTGGGCACCCCGGCTTATGAAGCGGGCATCCTGGCTGGCGATCTCATCGTCAAAATCGACGGCAAAGCTACCGAGAATATGCGCCTCAGCGAGGCAGTTGACCTCATCCAGGGCGACCCGGGCCAGAAGATTGTCCTCAGCGTGCTCCACGAGGGGACCAAGGAACCGGTCGATCTGGAGATGACGCGCGCGGAGATCCAGGTGCACACGGTGATCGGCGATCTGCGCAAGGCGGACAATCCCAACGAGTGGGACTTCTTCCTTGATAAGGCGAACAAGATTGCGTACATCCGGCTGGTCTCGACCTTCAGCGAGAAAACGGCGGGGGATCTGCGCAAGGTCCTGGAGCAATTGCAGCAGGAAGGGCTGCATGGTCTGATTGTCGACCTGCGCAACAACCCGGGCGGCCTGCTCAGCTCGGCGGTGGAAGTCTGCGATCTGTTCTTGACCGAGGGCCGGATTGTCAGCACCAAAGGCCGCAACGAGGCGGAGAAGGTGTACACGGCCAAGGCGGACGGAACCCTGCTGCTGCCCGCGGAACAGTATCCCATGGTGGTGCTCATCAACAAATACAGCGCCAGCGCCAGTGAGATCGTGGCGGCCGCTCTCCAGGATCACAAGCGGGCCGTCATCATTGGGGAACGCAGTTATGGCAAGGGCAGCGTGCAGAACATCATCGATGTCAAGGAAACCGCCAATCGGATCAGCGCGCTGAAGCTGACGACGGCCAGTTACTGGCGGCCCAGTGGCAAGAACATTCACCGCTTCCCGGACAGTAAGGACAGCGATGAGTGGGGCGTGAAGCCCGATCCCAATTTCGCGGTCACACTCAACGATGAGGAGCGCTTACAGTACTTCAAATACCGCCAAAAGCGTGATGTCATCTACGGCAAACCCGGCACGCCCCCTCCCGCCCAGCCCAAGCCGGAGGATCCGAAGAATGCCGAGAACGCCCCGTTCGGGGATCGCACCCTGGAGAAGGCGCTGGACTACTTGCGGGGCGAGGTGAAGAAAGTTGGAGCAGCGGCCGTGCTGCCCGCGCTCTCCGATGCCTAGTCCCGGATCTGATTAGCCGTGCGTGAATCCGCAGTCTGGCCCCCACCCCGCTTGTCGGGGTGGGGGCCAGACTGCGGATT
>JBGQLF010000692.1:0-6136 GCA_041499985.1 Gemmataceae bacterium | reverse complement strand
GGCCGACCTGGGAGTCCTGGTCGGTGTCCAACTCGGCGAACCACGCGGGCAGTTCCTTGGGCAGCTTGCCGGTTCGGTAAACGACCGGCCGGCTAGGTTGTTGCTGGGGCCGCGGAAGTTCCGGAAGGTCCGACCAACCGCCCCAGCCTCCTGGCAGGGATTGGTTTCCGTTAGCGCTGCGATCGGCCATCCACTGCTGCCGGCGCGCTTGCAGGTACGCTTTGAATTCATTCAGATCGATAAACCCGTCGCGGTTGCTGTCCCACTTCTCGCGCTCCGCGCGCAACGTTTCGGGCATCTCGTCGAAATTGAGGAGTCCGTCGCCGTTCTGGTCGTAGCGCCGGAAGAGCATCTCCGCCATCGCGTCCGGGTTAAAGGCATTGGGACCGCCCGCAATATTAATCTGGATCCCCCCCGGAGCCGCCATGCCCGATTGGGCGGCCCGCTGGGCCTGGCGTTGCTGCTGGTAATCCACGTATTGCTGCCGCGTGATCTGCCCGCTGGTATTGCCCATGCGATCGGCGATGCGATCAAACATCCCCTGCATGTTTGGATCCAATCGCGAGCGAATCACGACATCTTTGCCTCCCGATAGCATGTTGAAAAAGGCCAGGGGATCGCCGCCGCCGCCGCCCATGGGCCCTCCACCCCCCGGCCCCCCCGGAAAGCCGCCTCCGGGGAACTGCGTGAGGCCCTGCGTCGGTCCGAGCAGCACAGCTGCCAGCCCAATCAACACGAGAAGTTTGGCGCGCATGATCGATCCCTCCGCCTGGAGCAGGGGCTGAACTAGCCCCGAGTGTAACGCTTCCTGGGATGGATGTCACGCGCGATTTCAATGGTGGAAGAGCGCGAGCAGGATTTCCAGAACGATGAGGCCGATGACGATCATCTCGAGAAATTCGGTCCGATAGGTTTCGGCCTGGTCGGAGACGACCTGGTAGACGCCCTCCGCTACTTCGAGTTTGCGCTGGATGCTGTGTTCCCAATCGTCGAGGTGAAACCGGCTGGCCAGCAAGCGGTAAACGCGGGCCAGGTATTGCTCGCCTACCAGTTTGAGAACGTTGCCGGTCCGCTCGAAGATCTCATTAGCTTCGACTTTCAGCTCGCCCAACACGCGCAGGGAGCGCCCGTGACTGCGCCAGAACGGGAGCCAGGATTTGGTCAGTCCATGGATCATGCCATAGGCCGCGGTCAGCGTGTCATCCAGCCGGTTGTCGATGTGGCGGAATTCCAGCAGCTGGAGGTTGGCAAATTCGATCGTTTGCAGCGTCTCCTCGCAGTCGCGGTCGAGTAGGACGGCGGCGGCCCAATCGCAAATGAACAAATCCTCCGGACTGTAACTCAGGTGCAAGCGCAGGGTTTCCGCGCTTTCCTCGGCACTGAGTTCGCCGGCTTCCAGATGGAGCAGCCCGGCCAGCCAACCGGCGTGGGCGGTGAGGAGGTGCGCCGGCGTCGGCAGGACCTCACTCGGCGGCAGCTGAAAGACGAAGTACTCTTCGCTCAGGTCATCCATCCAGAGCGGATTCTGGATCGTGGGAAGCAGCTTTCGGTACAGCGGCTCGAGGGCGGAGCGGGCTTCCTGGACCAGGCTGCCGGGTTCGGCCAACCAGCCCGCCAGCCGGGTCAGCGCCGCAGCCGGCAAGCGAAACGGTAAGCGCATCGCGATGCTCACGGCGGCAAAGTCGAAGATGGTGGCCTCGGCGCTGACCTCGACCGGTCCGGTTTCGGGCAGATCGAGCAGCACCGGCCCGAGCGCACAGCGTAGGGGAGCCGGCCGAAAGGTAATCGACGTCGGCGTCCGCCGGCGGCGCCGCAAGCGGTGGACCTCCGCGCGGACCAGTCGGCGGGCGTGCTCCAGGTCAATGGCTTCGCCCCAATCGAAAGCGACGGAGATGTGTAGGATTCCCGTGAGCAGGTCGACCGACAGATCCTGGACACGTTCCAGCTGAGTTCCCTCGGGCGGCGGATTCGTTGGGGGAGAAGACATAGGCACCTGTTCGGCTCTCGCCTCCGGGATCGTGGCCCGATTCCGAATATAGTCGAGGACAGGGCCAGCGGACAGCCGAGCGTGCGTTGCCGGCAGGTCATCTTGCCTTCCCTGCTGACGTGTGTACATTCTTATCCACATGGCCAAGAGCAAAACACGCAAGAACGTGTCGGAGATCCCGGTTGTCGGCGACGTCGATGATTGGGAGGCCGACGTGGTCAAAGCGATTCTGGAGATCCCGCCCAAGGGCGAGTGCGTCTTCTACATCGATTCCGCCGGCGGCAGCGTGTATGGTGCTCTGGCGGTGCTCACGCTGGTGCGCCATCGCCAGCTGGACGCCACCGCCATTGTCCTGGGCGAATGCTCCTCGGCAGCGCTATTGCTCTTCGCCGCTTGCCGGCGTCGCTTTGTCACGCCCTACAGCACGTTGCTCTTTCACCGCATGCGCTGGCAGAGCGAAAAGCGCGTCGGTTCCGACGAGGCCTATCTCTGGGCCAAGCATTTCGAGGAAATGGAGAAAGACATCGACAATTTGCAAGTGCGCCTGTTCGGCACCGCCGAGGAACAGGTTCGCACCTGGACCGACGGCGGCCATTATGTGACCGGTCCGCAAGTCGTGGCGGCCGGGTTGGCGGAATTGCTGGAGGTTTGATACCGACAAGATAGTTCGGCGTAGTTAACGGATGGCCGGAGTCGGCGAGGACGCCCGACTGAGATGACTGAGCGACTACAGGCCCAACCAGACCCGCAAGGATTGTTCGACTTGTTGGGCATCCGCTTGAATCAACTGGCCCAAGCGCTTGATGACCAAGCGATCCTGAATGGTATACAAGCCGCGTTTGACAGCGGTCGGCACGTGGAGGCCCGCTGCCGCCCAATCGGTTAGCACAAACTCTCCCATCAGCAACGCTGTAGTCTGACTGGTCAAAGGTACGATCAGATTATCTTGCGATACGTGAGGAGCGTGTACGACGATGGCCGGGCGCACTTTGACACCGGACAAGTCCGAGAATGGGTAACGCACCAGGATTGTCTCATGTTTCGAGTAACTGGGCATAGATGTCGTCCTGGGGGTTATCCCAAACCTCGGCCAGGGATACTTGACTGGCCTGCATCCAGAACTGGCCCTCGTCTTCCTGGGGCAAGAGCGTGACCAACACCAGGGCACCTTCTGGAAGAGGCGCTTTCTCGATCAGCTCCACCTTGCCCTCGCGGACGACCGCCCAGACTGTCTTGAGCATCGCATCTGCTTCCTGTCAGGGTGTGCCGGAACTCCTGAAACATCCACCCTGATTCTACGGTAGCGGCGCTCGGCGTGCCAAGACCAGGTAGCTCTGTGAGCTGGCAGACGCCTGCTCGCGAGGCTAAACTGGGGTCGTGGTGAAAAAACTCGCTTTCACCTGTCCCGCAAATGCCTCGGCGCGCGGGTAAGAGAATATGGGAACGTCGATGGCGAATAACTCCAGCGACACGTTCGAGCTGATTGAGCGTGCCCGCGCGGGAGACGCGCAAGCGCTGAACGAGATCTTCGCGCGGCACCGGGATCGGCTGCGCCGCATGGTCGAGATGCGGCTCGATCGGCGGTTGCAAGCCCGGATCGACGCCTCCGACGTCATTCAGGACGCTTATCTGGAAGTCGCGACGCGCCTGGAGGAGTATCTCCGCCATCCGGAGCTGCCGCTCTTCCTCTGGCTTCGGCTCGTCGTGGGGGAACGCCTCGCCACGCTGCACCGGCATCATTTGGGGACGCAGATGCGCGACGCCGGCCGGGAGGTCTCGCTCTACCGCGAAGCCCTGCCAGCGGCGAGCTCGGCGGCGCTGGCGGCCCAGCTCCTGGGCAAACACACCTCGCCTACCCAGGCGGCCGTGCGCGCGGAGCGGATGCTCCGGGTTCAGGAAGCTCTCAATACCCTGGACCCTCTCGACCGGGAAGTCCTGGCGCTGCGGCACTTCGAGCAGCTCACCCGCGTCGAAACGGCCCAGGTGCTTGGGATCGAGGAGGGGGCAGCGGCCAAGCGTTACATCCGTGCGCTGAAACGGCTCAAAGCCATTCTCGCCGACATGCCCGGCGGGTTGGACAGCATTTGAACTGGCTGCGTCCCAATGGAGCGTTCCGGGACCTGTTGTCTGATCGTAGCCACAAGCGTCCTCGCTTGTGGGCTGCGGCAAGCCCACAAGCGAGGACGCTTGTGGCTACGATCAAGAAGTTCGCCAATCGCCTTCCGAGGACTTGCCATGGCCACTTCCGGTTCCAGTCAGTACGACCTCCTCGACCAGTTGGCGGAAGAGTTCGCCGAGCGCTACCGCCGCGGCGAACGCCCTTCTGTGCAGGAGTATATCGACCGGTACCCCCATTTGGCCGAGGGCATCCGCGAGATCTTGCCCGCCATGGTGGAGGTCGAACAGGTGGAGCGAGATCGCCGCGAACCCGTGGAGACGCCGGCGACCAGCACCGCTCTGCCGTTGCAGCAGATCGGCGACTATCGCATCCTGCGTGAGATCGGCCGCGGGGGCATGGGGATCGTCTACGAGGCGGAGCAAATCTCGCTCGGCCGGCACGTGGCTCTGAAAGTCCTGCCGGCGCATACACTGCTCGACCCCAAACGGCTGCACCGCTTCCGGCGCGAGGCGATGGCCGCCGCCCGGCTGCACCACACCAACATCGTGCCGGTGTTCGGCGTCGGCGAGCAGGACAGCTTGCACTACTATGTGATGCAGTTCATCCAGGGCCTGCCACTCGATGAGGTCCTGGCGGAATTGCAGCGGCTTCGCCGATTAAAGGCATCGCCCATGACGGAGGAAGCACAGGCGAGCGCGCCGAAGCCGAGCGCGCGCGGCAGCGACGTTTCGGTCGAGGCCGTGGCGCAGGCCCTGCTGACGGGACCGTATACCGCAGGGGTTGGAGTCCCGCCTTCAGGCGGTGTCCGGTCCGCTTCGCGCACAACTCTGTCAAAGCCGCCTGAAGGCGGGACTCCAACTCCGGTCTCGGAATCGCGTATTCACCTCCCCGGCCAATCCGACCATTCCACCCTCTCGGAATCCGGCCGCGAATACTGGCACAGCGTCGCCCGCATCGGCATCCAGGTCGCCGAGGCATTGGCCTACGCGACTACTCAGGGCATCTTGCACCGCGATATCAAACCGTCCAACCTCCTGCTGGATACTCAAGGCACCGTTTGGATCACGGACTTTGGCCTCGCCAAAGTGGCGGACAGCGCCGACCTGACCAACCCCGGTGACCTCGTCGGCACCTTTCGCTACATGGCTTCCGAGCGCTTCGAAGGCCAGGCCGACGTGCGCAGCGACCTCTACAGCCTTGGCCTGACGCTCTACGAATTGCTCACTTTCCAAGCGGCGTTCCAGGCTACCGATCGGAACAAGCTCATGGACCAGGTGCTCCACGAGGAGCCGCCGCGGCCGCGCAAGCTGAATGCGGAGGTGCCCCGCGACCTGGAGACGATTGTGCAGAAGGCGATGGCCAAGGACCCGGTCCACCGCTATCAGACGGCGACCGAGCTGGCCGCCGACCTGAAACGGTTCGTGGAGGACCGGCCGATCCGGGCGCGGCGCGTGCGCGTGCCGGAACGCCTGTGGCGCTGGTGCCGGCGTAACCCGGTCGTCGCCGGCCTGACGGCAGGGCTGGCGGCGCTGCTGCTCGTCGCCGCGGTCGCGTCCACGTTGGCGGCCGTCCATTTTGAGAGGGCCCAGAAGAGCGAGGCCGAGCAACGCCGGCAGGCGGACGCCGCGCGCCAGGAGGCCGAAGCCAACTTCGCCAAGGCGCGGGCCGCGGTCGATGACTACCTGACCAAGGTGAGCGAGAGCCAGCTGCTCAACGTGCCCGGCCTCCAGCCGCTGCGGCGTGACTTGCTCACGTCGGCCTTGACGTTTTACAAGGACTTCCTCAAGCAGCGCGGCGACGATACAGGACTCCGGGCGGCGCTGGCGGCAGCCCAGTTCCGCGTCGGCCGGATCTACGACGAACTGGGTGATCGGGAAGCGTCCCGCAAGGCCATGCAGAGCGCCCGGGCCGTTTACGAAGAGCTGAGCCGGGCGGAACCTGGCGACGTCGAGCCGCGGGTCGGCCTGGCCCGGTGTCATTTCTACACGGGCGCTCATGCGAAGGCGATCGAGGGATGGGAAAAGCTTTTG
>JBGQLF010000691.1:0-6141 GCA_041499985.1 Gemmataceae bacterium | reverse complement strand
GTCGGCCGCCCGGACGCTGGCGAGCCCGCGGATGCCGCGCGGCTGGTACTTGACGGCCCGAACGGCGGCTTCCGCCTCGGCGGCCGAGTTGACCCACGGCACGTGCAGCCCCTGCACGCCGCTGTCCATGAAACGCAGGATGATCGCCGGCTGGTTGGTGGTCACCCGGACGATTGGCGTCACGCCGCGCAATTCGGCGGCGCGCACCATGTGTTCGCAGTCGCATGGCTCGAGCGTGCCATGTTCGCCGTCGAACACCAGGAAGTCCCAGCCCAGAAGGCCGAGAACTTCAACCAGGCTCGCGTCCGGATAGCGCACGAAACAGCCGAGCACGGTTTCGCCCTGCTTGAGTCTTGCTTTCGTGGCATTCGTTTTCACGGCTCGCCTCGCAGGTGCAAGGATTGGGATAGCTGGTGCTAGTGTAAGGACAAACGACGTGTTGTTCAACGTAGTCACAACCGTCCGCGCCTGTAGCTACATTGAACAACAGGTCCCCGGAGCGTGCACTTGAATTCCTTGCCCTCGACTTGACCCCTTTGCCGCGTTCCTGCTATCATCGACCGCCGCTGGGCGTCAGGGACGATCCCAGACTCCGACCCAAGGATGTGGTGCATGGTGAGTTTGCCCATCTCCCAAGTGAATGGTGGTCTGCCTCCGGAGTTCGGACGGCAGGCAGCCGCCGAGTGGCGCCAACTGGCGGAGGCGTTCGAACAGTCCGCCGCGTTTCTCGATCCGCTGGCGCGTTGGACGGCCCAGCTGATCGTCAACGGGGCTCGCCTCTTGGTCTGCGGCAATGGCGGTTCGGCGGCCGAAGCGCAACATTTCGCGACCGAATTGGTCGGCCGTTATCAGGCTGAGCGTCATCCTCTTCCCGCCGTGGCCCTGAGCGCCGATGGGGCCCTGCTGACATGCATCAGCAATGACTATTCCGCGGAGGTCATCTTCTCCCGCCAGGTGCCGGCCCTGGGCCGGCCGGGAGACCTGCTGGTGGGCCTAAGTACCAGCGGCCGCTCACGCAACGTGCTCGCCGCCGTCGCCGTGGCCAAGGCGCATGGACTGCATACGCTGGCACTCCTCGGCAAGGGGGGAGGCGATCTGGCCGGCCAGGCGGAGCGCGAATGGATCGTTCCTAGCCAGGTCACGGCCCGCATCCAGGAAGCGCACCTCCTCTTTATCCACATCGTATGCGACTATATTGATGCTCTCCTGGCGAAGGGGCCCGGCTAATTCGTTCGTCCTGAAGAGAGATCCAAGGCAGTAGTTACCCATGAACACGCTCCAGCGCAAGAACCAAAAAGCGATCCCCTCCGACCCCGTCCCGTCGCACGGCGCCCCGGCCGAGACGACAGGGTCGCATGCCGAGGATGCAGAGATTGTTGCCATTCGCGATCCCGAAGTGGACGTCGCGGAGATCCTCCGCCGGATCCGGCACAACATGGCCGTGCGGCAACGTCTCCCACCCCTCGCGGCCGCACTGGGTCGTGCGCGCATGGCGGAAGAACGTCACAAACTCCGCAAGGCGATCCTGGACGTACAAGAACGGATGGAAGACCTCGGCAAGGTCGACACCCACCAGGCGGGTTGGCTCGCCTCCATCGATCTGACCGTCAAGAAGCTTGTGCGCAAGCTCATCAACCGCCACCTGCACCAACAACAATTAGTACATGAGCGTCTCGTGCTCGTGCTCGATCAGATCGTCGGTTATCTCGACGATCAAGACCAGTGCCTTCGCACGTGTATCGATCAGGCCCAGCGCCAAACTGGCTGCCAGACGGAGCCAAACCGCTTTTCATGAAGCTGGCCTTCGTCATCCCGTGGTTCGGTCTCGATATCCCTGGCGGCGCCGAAGCCGAATGCCGGGCCACGGTCCAGCACCTGCGCGCGGCCGGGCTCGACGTCGAGGTCCTGACTACCTGTATCAAGGAATTTCGCAGTGACTGGGCTCGCAACTATTATCCGCCTGGCTGTGAAACGATCGAGGGAATCCCCGTGCGGCGTTTCCGCGTCGGCCGGCGCGATGTGGGAGCCTTCGCGCGGATCAACGCCCGGCTTATGAAACGGCTCCCGGTCACGGCTGACGAAGAAGCCGTCTTCATCCAGGAAATGTTCCGCTGCGACGATCTCCTGACGTTCATTCGCCAGAACTCCCGCGACTATGTCTACATCTATATTCCGTACATGTTTCCCACTACCTACGGAGGAATTCTGGCCTGTCCCGAGCGGGCCGTCCTGGTCCCATGTCTCCACGATGAAGGCTATGCCTACCTGGGCATCTACCGCTCTGTCTTCGCCCAGGCCCGGGGGGTGCTGTTCCATAGCCAGGCAGAACGGATCTTGGCGGAGCAATTGTATTCCCTGAGAGCGGATGCCGCGGCGCTGGTGGGAGGAGGGATTCACACTAACTTTCGCACGGACCCGGAACGATTCCGGAGAAAGTATCATCTCGATGAGTTTGTGCTCTACGCCGGACGCAAGGATGAGGGAAAAAACGTCGCTCTCTTATTGGATTATTTCTGCCGGTATAAGAGACTTTATCCCAGTGAGCTCAAGCTGGTCCTGGTCGGCGATGGGCAGATACCGATTCCCTATGGCCATGACGACGAGGTTGTCGATCTGGGGTTCCTGCCGGTGCAAGACAAATACGATGCCTATGCGGCCGCGACTTTACTGTGTCAGCCTTCGCTGAATGAAAGCTTTTCCATTGTGCTGATGGAAGCCTGGCTCGCCGAAACACCGGTGCTGGTTCATGAACAGTGCGCGGCAACGCGCGAGCATTGCCTGGCCAGCAGCGGCGGCTTGTGTTTCTCCTCGTTCACGGACTTCATTGGCTGCCTGGATTTCGTGCGCGCCAACCACGAGCACGCCCGCCGGATGGCCCAGAACGGGCGCCGCTATGTGCTGGCCAATTATACGTGGGACCGGGTCGTGCAAAAGTATCAACGGGCACTCGAGCGCTGGGGGTTCTAGCTCCGATGGCGATTCATCAGCTTCTTCCTGGGTTCTGCTATGGAGATGCCATCAGCAATCATGCGATGGCGCTGAAACGGCTCCTGCGTTCCTGGGGCTATCCTTCCGAGATCTATGCCCGCCTGATCCATCCGAAAGTGGCCGATCAGTGCCGGCCCTTCCGCGACTTCAAGCCGGACGCCCAGACGGTCACGATCTATCACTATTCCATCGGCGCCGCGGAGCTGACCGAGCGCTTCCTGGACAGTCCCGGGAAGCGCATGTTGATCTATCATAACATCACGCCGCCTGCCTTCTTCGCCCCATATAGCGATGAGGATTATCAAGATACCAAGAAAGGCCGTGAAGTCCTGGGCGAGTTCCGCACGGCCGTGGACATGGTCCTGGCGGACTCGGAGTACAACTGTCAAGAACTCGCCGAGCTAGGCTTCCAGGACCCGCGCCCCTTGCCGATCCTCGTCGACTTTCGCCGCTTCCAGACCACCCCTCCTTGCCCGCTCGTCCTGCGTCAGTTTGCGGATGACTGGACGAATTTCCTGTTTGTCGGCCGGATCGCACCCAACAAGCGCCACGATGACGTGATCCGGGCCTTTGTCCACTATAACCGCTTCATCAATCGGCGCTCCCGCCTGCTGTTGGTCGGCTCGTTCGGCGGCATGGAAGGATACCTGGCCGATCTTCAACAATTGGCACGGTTTCATGAGATCGAGGATCATCTGATCTTCGCCGGCCACGTACGCTTCCGCGAATTGTTGGCCTACTACGCGGTGGCGGACTTGTTCCTGTGCATGAGCGAGCATGAAGGCTTCTGCGTGCCCCTCGTGGAGGCGATGTATCATGATATCCCGATCTTGGCGTATCAGGCCACGGCGATTCCCGACACCCTGGGCGAGGCCGGCGTCTTGGTACGTCAGAAGAACTTTGCCCAGATCGCGGAAATGGCCCATCTGCTGGTCTCGGATCGCGCGCTGCGAGCCCAGGTACTGGCGCGTCAACGCGCACGCGTGGCTTGCTTCCAGCCCGAGCGGATCGCGGCTCGCTTTCGGACCTACCTTTCCGAGCTCTTGGGCACTCCCTGTGCGGCAGCAGCGCTGGCACTGACCTAAATGGAAGAGAATACATGAAGCTTCTGGTGATTCGCGGAGATTTGCAGTCCCATTCTGGATATTCTGCCGCGGCCCGGGCCTACTGCGATCTTTTTACGGAATTCTTCGATCGGATCGTTGGGGTCGACATTCATTTTGCCCCGGATCGGCCTTTTGAGCGCTTCCGCTACCCCATCCTGTCCGAAGCGGATGCCCGCCGCCTGGCCGCCGACGCCTCTCTTGCCCTGGTGCTATCCTTCACGACGCCCGATTGCTATGTGCAGTACGCGGGCGCGCGCAACGTGGGACTGACCTTTTGGGAGACCGATCGGTTGCCGCTCTCGGGGCAAGGGTCGTCGGCCTGGGTGGCCAAGGCGAATGCCCAGGACGCTCTGTGGGTACCGAGCACGCATACCCGGACGGTGTTCGCAGAGGCCGGAGTGACAGTGCCAATCACCGTCCTTCCCTGGCCGATCAAGGCCCCGGTTGCGATCGGGGACGGTCTCCCACAGGGCGAGGTGTATGCCCTGGACCGCGCGCCGTGGTTGGCGGACGGGCTGGTGTGTTGCGCCCGTTTTGAAGGCAATCGGTTCCGCTGGTCCCGGCGGCTGATGCGGCAGATCGGGCCTCCGATCGCGCGCCATCTCCTGTCCCAGTTACGGACCGAGTCCGCAGCCATCCCGACGCCAGCGGACTACGCTTTGCTGTGCGTGGCCCAGGACGTGCCGCGGAAGGCTTTACTGTTATTTCTCTCGGAATGGTTGGAATTCAAGTGCCGGGCCGAGGCCGACCCGTGGTCACTCATCCTGAAGAGCAGTCCCATCAATCCGCAGACACCGGCGTTCGATTTTGTCATGCGTTTCTGGGAGCACGTGCAGGCACTCCAGCGGCAGCTCGGCGTGCGGCAGGCGAAAGTCTACTTGTGGACGGGCGCGCTGACAGGTCCTGGTTTTGACCGCTTGCTGGCTGGCACGCAGGGCTATGTCGCCCCGTCGCTGGGCGAAGGTTTCTGCGGTCCCGCGGCTCTGGCAATGGCCCTGGGCAAGCCGCTCGTGGCGCCGCGGCATACCGCTTTTGCGGATTATGTTGCCGTGGACCATCCGTACACCTACGCGACCCGGCCGGCGATTGTCAGCTTTGTGCGCGATCCGCTGCGGGTCTACGATCCCGCGTCGATGTGGCAGGTACCGCTGCCGTTCAGCCTGGCCGGCGCCCTCGCCCGCTTGGTCAAGGATACGCCCAATCGGCGCGCCGAAGCAGGCGCGCGGGCGCGCACGAACCTGATGCGCTGGTGTGGGCTGGAGCGAGTGCGCCGGCTACTGGCCGAGGAACTCGATCGGTTGTCGGCCCGCGATTATCGGCTCACGGCATAGGCCCAAGGGCGATGTCCTGCTGGTTTAGAAAGGTGTTCCCGTGACGCTTTCGCTTGCCTCTATCGAACCCGCGGTTCCCCAGCCAGCATGGTTCACCGAGGTCCTCGCCTGCGCGCACTGTGGTCAAGAGCGGCTGCTCACGCAGGGGGACGAACGAACCTGTCCGGACTGCGGCGCCCGCTTCCCAGTTCGGAACGGCATTCATTATTTAATACGTCCGGAATGGAGCGATTTCTTTGCCGATCTCCCCGATGCCTGGCAGCGCCTGGAGCAGGCCCGGAACAATGGTGACCTGTCGGTGGAACAACTTCTCCAGCTGCCGACCGACCCTCTGGCACGGCGGTTGAGCGACTGGTTGCGGGCCGTATTGCGGCATGGGGGGCCGAATCGCGTCCTGGAGTTGGGAGCCGGCAACGGCTGGATGGCGCGTCTCCTGGCGGAGGATGGGCACCAGGTCGTGGCCAGTGAAGTGCTGGCCGATGCCCACATCGGTCTGGAGAGCGCGGTTTGGCAACGGGCGCGCACGGGCCGGTGGTTTGGCTGCGTCCTGACGGGCGCCGAAACGCTGCCCTTTCGTGCGGAATCGTTTGATTGCGTTTGCTGTCGCGCCATGCTCGGGCAGGTCGTGGACCTGGAGCGCACCTTGCGCGAAATCGCGCGCGTGCTGCGGCCGGGCGGATGGTTCGTAGCCTTGCACGAGTTGTACCGCGGCCTTT
>JBGQLF010000690.1:0-6144 GCA_041499985.1 Gemmataceae bacterium | reverse complement strand
GTTTGCCTTGGGCTTTACCCCTCTGCTTTCGCACGCTTCGTTACCTAGCGCTTGCTGGGGTCAGGGACAAGCTTGGACACTAGCTGGGATGTGGCAACGAGCCACCTCCACTCAAGCTGGAGCGACATCGCGTCGCGACCAGGCGATGCAGTTGTAGACGTCATCCCGTGGGCTGGTCACGCGGTAGTCCGCACCCAGCAGCCGGGGGAACACCGACTCGATTTTCTCTACCATCGGCAACCGTTTGACCTCCCCCAGCCCAACCAGGCTTCACTCATCTTGGCGATGTTGCCGGCGTCGGCCGGTGGCACGGGATCAGCCCCGGTGATCTCGGGGAGCGCCCACACCCAGAGCCGCGGTCGTTCTTCCAGATCGCGCAACATGAGGGGAACAACTGCCTGGCCCATGCGAATGATTTCTTGAAAGGCCGGATGTTCCACGATGTCGGTGTAGGAAGATAGGTAGCCTGTCTCAGCTGTCCAGATCGCTTCCAACCGCCGGAAGCGTTCCTCAACTGTCTCCGTCGGCTGTGGGACCGGCGTCTGTTTGACTGGAAGGGAAGCCATCCATTTATCTCCGCTGAACTTTGGGCAAACTCAGGCCAGAGCAACGTCACATCCTTGCATTTTATCGGCTTTCCCGTAGGAGTGCGCTCCCGCTTTCAGGCTGCTACAGAACTGGCCCCGCTCCTGGCTCGCCAGGTAACCCGCTTGTGCTCGACCCCGGCCGGACTCAATAGTTCATCCACAACGCCTCCTGCCGCGCCTTCTTGACGGAGTGACACTTCTTCGCCGGCGCCTCGGTCCGCCGCCATTCCCGATACAGTGTATCCATCAGCTCGCAACGATAGCCCGAGATTGCGACTCGGCCCCGGACTTGCGCCAGCACCTCGGCAAGCTGGCGATGCTCGTCATCGGGCATCTCGAAGCTGTATGCCTTACGATCGCCGCGCGCGGCGTGCACATAGGGCGCATCACAGTAAAAGAGCGTTTGCGGATCATCGTACAGACGAATCACCTCCAGCGCCGGGCGATTCTCGATCTGCACCCGCAGCAGACGCTCGGCAATTTCCGGCAGCATCCGCACACTGCCCAACCACCGCGACACGACACCCGACATGCCGGCCCGGCTGGTGTTCCTGCAATTGGCCCAGCGCCCCAGCGAGGCTGTCTGCGCCAGCCCGGTGCGAACCTGCCGGGCCCGCACAAAGAAACGTCGGGCCCGCTCTAGATCAGAAAGCGCTGCCTCGGTGCTCGTCAGCGCGCGGTAGAATTCTTCGCGGGAAAACGGCGTCAGGCCGATCGCTTCCAGGAGCTGATCCTTCTGGTCACGCAGGACGCGAAAGAAATTGACGATGTCGCCGTCGAGATCATTCAGCGTTTCCACCGGAGACGGTTCCCGGTTGAGCAGGACCGCCGCCGAGCCGGCAAACGGTTCGCAATAGTGATGGCACGGGGGCAGTAAGGGCTGGAGCCAATTCAAGTGGCTGAATTTGCCGCCATACCAGCCGAACACAATCCGCTTGCGCGCTCGCTGCGGAGAGCGACTCTCGGTCGGAAAAATCGGCGAAGGTTGCCTTGGCATAGGGATCCCTTCCGGACGATAAGTTCGCGTCAACATACGCCTCATTCTGCCAAGGTTCCATTCAATGCTGCCCATAAATTGAGCAACCGCCTCCGGTAAGCGTTCCGTTCCTTGGGTTTGTCCAACGCCGAACTGCTGATTTGCCAAGAACTTAAATACCCTTTTGCAAGGCTGCACACGGTTGGCACATCAGTTGCTTTCTAAGCCAGGACGATCCGGAGTCCGGTGCGTGCGCTGGACTCCAGGGTATTGGCACCAACCTCTGGATTCTGCCAACTCGCCTCTCCCGAGTTTGCCCCGTTCGGGCATCACAGATCGCCCACGGTTCCGCGACCGAAGCGCTCTCGGTGCGCGCCGCCTCGCTCCTGGGAGAGGATGTTTTTGTGACGGTGTTGGGAGAATCAGTCTGTCCTTATTGTGGTGTCGGCTGCCGGTTGCGCTTCGAGGGAACCGCGGAGGACGTCCTCCGCGTCCGGGGCGTGGAGGACGCCGCGGCCAACCTCGGCCGGCTTTGTGCCAAGGGAGCGCAGCTGGGGCCGACGATTCACACGCCCGACCGCCTGGCCCAGCCCCAGTTTCGCCTCAGCCGGCATGATAGCTTCCGCCCCACCGACTGGGGCACTGCTCTCAACTACATCGCCGAGATCTTCACCAACATCTTGCACACCTACGGTCCCGAGGCGGTCGCTTTCTACGGCAGCGGCCAGCTCGATACCGAAACCGTCTATGTGATCAACAAGCTCTTCAAGGGCTGCCTGGGTTGCAATAATACCGACTCCAATAGTCGCCTGTGCATGGCCGCCGCCGTGGCCGGGTATCGCACCAGCCTCGGCAGCGACGGCCCTCCCTGCTGCTATGACGACATCGAGCTGGCGGACGTGATCCTCATCATGGGCAGCAACATGGCCGAGGCCCATCCGGTCACGTTCGACCGGATTCGCGCCAGCAAAAAGGTCCGGCCCCAGCAGCAGATTATCGTCGTCGATCCACGGCGAACGCTCACGGCCGAAGTCGCCGACCTGCACCTGGCCGTCGCCCCGGGCGGCGACATCGCCTTGCTGAACGCGGTCGGCCGGATGCTGCTGCTCATGGGAGCGACCGACCAGCGCTACGTCGGGGACCATACGCAGGGTTTCGAGGACTACCGCCGTTTCCTGCTCGCCCAGAATCTGAGCGACTTGTGTGCGGCTGCGGGCCTGGAAGAGGCGACGCTCTACCACTTGGCTCGTCTCCTCGCCGGCGCCGGAACCTTTCTGAGCTTTTATTGCATGGGGCTCAATCAGAGCACCGTCGGCATGTGGAAGAACAATAGCCTCATAAACCTCCACTTGCTCACCGGCCAGATTGGTAAACCCGGCGCCGGTCCCTTCTCACTCACGGGCCAACCGAACGCCATGGGCGGCCGCGAAGCCGGACTGTTGTCGCATCAACTGCCCGGCTATCGGACGGTCGAGGATGCCGAGCATCGCCGGCACGTCGAAGCCTACTGGGGCCGTCCGCCCGGCAGCATCGCGCCGAGCGCCGGCCTGACCGCCGTGGAGATGTTCCGGGCCCTGGAGAAAGGGCAATTGAAGGCGATCTGGATCGCGGGCACCAACCCCGCCGTCAGTTTGCCGGACCTGCATCAGGTGCATCGCGGCTTGCAACGGGCCCAGCTCGTGGTGGTGCTGGACGCGTATCACCCCACGGAAACCACACGCCAGGCTGATGTGCTCTTACCCGCGGCCCAGTGGGGCGAGAAGGAGTGGACGAGCACCAACAGCGAACGCATGGTCAGCTACAGCCCGAAGCTGTTCGACCCGCCGGGCGAGGCACTGCCGGACTGGCAGATCGTGGCCCGCTTCGCCCGCGCTTTGGGATATTCCGGATTCGACTATTCATCCGCGGCAGCAGTTTGGGATGAATTCATTCCCCTGACCGCGGCTCGGCCGTGCGACATGGCTGGGGCGACCAGCGCCCGCCTGCACACGGTCACGAGCTTGCAATGGCCTTGTCCCACGCCGGCACATCCCGGCACCAAGCGCCGTTACCTGGACGGTGGCTTTGCGACGTCGAACGGCCGAGCGCATTTCCTGCCCCGCGATCACCGTGAGCCGCGCGAGCTGCCCGATCATGAGTTCCCCTTTGTGCTGACCACAGGCCGGTTGTACGCGCACTGGCACACGCTGACGCGCACCGCCAAGGCCGACAAGCTGGTGCGGCGCGAACCAGGTCCCTTCGTCGAGGTGAATTCCCTCGATGCCGAGCGTCTGGGGCTGAAGGAAGGCGACCTGGTGCAGCTGTCGAGCCGGCGCGGCACGGTGCAATTGCCGGCTCGCCTCCGCGCCGGAGTCGCGCCGGGCATGGTCTTTGTGCCGTTTCACTGGGGCGATCTGTTCAGCGCGGGCAACGCGGCCAACTATCTGACGATCAGCGCCATCGGCCGGGTCGCCAAACAGCCCGAGCTGAAATTCTGTGCGGTGAATCTGGAAAAAGTGGTGGCTCCACGGCGCGAGCGTCTCGTGGCGGAACCACGGACTCCCTTGGCCACGGCGGTGGCGCCGGCACTACCTTGAGGGAGCTGTGACCAAGCGATACCTCCTCGATTTCTCATGAGGTCTACACACCATCTGCATTTTGCGGAGCTACTTTGATCGCACATCACCTGGCTCAGTTACTGGACGATGACAACGGAAAGTTCATCTGCCCAGCCTGACACGGATTCGTTAATCCCACCTGTAACCCCAACTGTAGAGGAGGAACCGCATGAACACGTCTCTGCGTCTGTCTCTGACTGCCGGCGCGGTTGCCATGGGCCTGGTTGGTCTGAGCTATTTGCTTTCGGATTCGTTGCCGCAAGCGTCCGCCGAGGTTTCCAGCCAGCAGGCCCTCGATCCCTTCACGCAACTTTATCACCGCAGCGAGGATCTCGAAGCTCGCTTTGCCGCGGTCACGCGCAAGTTCGAAGCCAGGTGCCAGCTGGCGCGGGAGTTGGTAGCCGGCCAGAGGACCCTGCTGGAGACAGCTGTTTGCTTTCGCGAACTGGACCGCGCCCATGCCGATTTCGTCTGGAGTGCGTTTCGAAAGACCTACCGCGGGCAGACCGATGACGAGCGCCACTGCCTGCATGTGATTGCCACGGTCGAAAACGTACTGTGGCCACGTCCGCGCGAGGCTGCCGCCGTGATCGCTCGACTGAAGGCGGAGCTCCAGGAACACCTCAAGGACGGCCCCTTGTACTTCTCGGAGGAATGAGGCAACCCGATGGGGAGACAGAGGACAGAGGACAGAGGACAGAAGAAGGGGAAAAAGCGTACAAAACTGGCTCTGCTGTCTCCTGACTTCTGTCCTCTGTCCTCTGTCCTCTGTCCTCTGTCCTCTGTCCTCTGTCTCCTTCTGCAAGCGAGGTCTCGACGATGCATCAACGCGGTTTCTGGAAGGCCGGGCACTGGCCCTCGTTGGTCTGTGCCTTCTTGTACTTTGACATTAGCTTCATGGTCTGGGTGTTGCTCGGCGCCTTGGCCAATTCCCTGGTGCCCGATTTTGGACTCAATGCAGCCGAAAAGGGCTTGATGGTTGCCGTCCCGCTCCTGGGCGGCTCGGTGCTGCGCCTGGTGCTCGGTCTGTTGACCGATCACATCGGGGCGCGCCGGACCGGCATCCTGGGCCTGGTGCTAACGCTGCTGCCGTTGCTCCTCGGCTGGCTCTGGGCGGATAGTTTCAGCAAGGTGCTCCTGGTCGGGCTGCTCCTGGGCGTGGCCGGGGCCAGCTTCGCGGCAGCCTTGCCGTTGGCCAGCCGGTGGTATCCGCCGCAGTACCAGGGCATGGCGATGGGCATCGCCGGCGCCGGCAACAGCGGCACCGCGTTGGCCACCTTCTTTGGGCCGCGCTTGGCCGAATCGGTGGGCTGGCACGGCGTGTTCGGTCTGGCCTTGATTCCGGTGCTTCTCACCCTGGTCGTGTACACGCTCTTTGCCAAGGACAGCCCGAACCAACCGGCGGCCAAGCCGTGGGCTGACTATGCAATGGTGTTGCGGCAGCGCGATACGTGGTGGTTCTGCCTATTCTACTCGGTCACGTTTGGTGGCTTTGTGGGCTTGGCCAGTTTCTTGAACATTTTCTTCCACGACCAGTACGAGCTGAGTCGGGTCCACGCCGGTTACTTCGCCACGCTCTGCGTCATCGCCGGCTCCTTCTTGCGGCCGGTGGGCGGCTACCTGGCGGACCGGTTCGGCGGCATTCGCCTGTTGACCGTGCTCTACCTGGGCGTCGGCGTCCTGATGCTGGGCCTGTCCGTGTTGCCGTCCTTGACCTGGGGCACACTCTGGATGTTCCTGGGCATGGGCCTGCTCGGGATGGGCAACGGCTCGGTCTTCCAGCTGGTGCCGCAGCGCTTTCCCCGGGAGATCGGCGTGATGACCGGCATTGTCGGCGCTGCTGGAGGCATTGGCGGCTTCTTTCTGCCGAACCTGCTGGGCGGCTTGAAGCAAGTCACCGGTAGCTTTGCCGGCGGCTTCTTGATCTTTGGACTGGTCGGTTTCGGTTGTGCCGCGGCACTGGTCTATGTCAGTCGGGCCTGGG